>CAYLJT010000490.1:0-6721 GCA_964383995.1 uncultured Polyangiaceae bacterium | reverse complement strand
CGCAAGCCAGCGAAGCGAGCGCCAAGGCCAGGACGCCGAAGGAAGACCGCATGGCAGAGCGTCCTAACGACGTCCCGGACAGCGCTCAACGAACAAGCGTAGGGCGCACCGGGACGACACGCTCACGTCAACGAATTGTCATGGACGAGCGACCTTGCCACGCTCGGCCACGAAGAGCTCGTGCAGGCTGATGTCAGAGCGCCGCGCGGCCCAAGCCGACGTTTCCACTGCCCTCCGTGGCCATCTCGGCGATGACCCCGGCGCGGGACGCGCCGTCGAGCTCCTCGCGCCACACGGCCCACATGGGGATCGACCTGGTCGCGGCGGTGGGCAGGCGTTTGAGGCGACCGGCGGCCTCGTCGGACGCCGCGAGGGCGATGGGGAGGACCGCGAGCCTTCCACCTTCGACGGCCAGGGTCAGGGCCAGGTCGTAGTCGTCGACCGCGACCTCGATGGTAAGACCCCAGTCGACGGGCCACGCCGACACGCGACCATTTTGCCGCGACACATCCACGAAACGCGCGGTGGCCAGATCCGCGGGGCTGACCCTCTTGCGCGTGGATAAAGGGTGGTCGGGAGACGCGAAGACCGCGGTCGGAAAGTCGGCCACGCGACGCGCCGTGACGGACGCCTTGGCAATGGCCGTGGAGGTAAAGGCGATGTCGATGGTGCCGTCCAGCAAACGCGCCACCGCGTGCCGCCCCGGGATGCGCAGCAGGTTGGGGCGCAGCTCCGGGTGCAGGGCGCCCAGGCGCGACAGCAAGGTCGGCAAACGACAGCGGGTGTAGGGCTCCTCGGTCGAGATGCGAACATCCCCCACCAGACGCCCTTCGGCGAGTCCCTCAAGACCGTCGTCGACGCGCCGCATGGCGCTGCGCACCGCCGCGAGCAGGTGCCGCCCCGCCTCGTTCAGCTCCAAGGTCCGCCCGCGCCGGCGGAACAGGGGCTGACCGACCCGCTCTTCGAGCGCCGCGATGCTGCGGGAAATGGCCGAGGGCGTGACGCCAAGGCCCTCGGCCGCGTGCGAAATATGCTCGATTTCGGCCACAAATCGGAAGGTGGGTAGATACGCCCAGAGGTCGACGAGCCGCTTCGCTCTGTCCATGGACCCTTCCATGCTCCTATCCCAACCCCGCCGCAACCGCGCCGGCCTGTTGCGCTGCGCGCAACAGCACATGACTTGATGGCAAGGTAACGAAGCCACGGCGACCCTCACCGGTACTACGTGCCGATGGCTCTTGCTTTGCGCAGCTTTCCTCGCATTTTGCCCGCGCTCGCGCTGATCGTGGTGCTTTCGGGCTGCGGCGCCGAAGGCAGCGTCAGCGAGATCGCCTCCGATCCCACGCCCGATCGCTGGGACAGCGCTGGGTTCGTCGAAATGACGCCTGCCATCCGACCTCCAACCTCCGCCGACGGCGCGGACGTCATTCAGGTGTGGTTGAGGCTGCCCGAGGGGCCTTCCCTGCGCGTCGTTGATGCCGGCGCCGGTCCCAAGCTCGTGATGCCGGTGGGCACCGAAGCCGACCGCGTCGAGCTCCAAGGCCACGGCAAGCACGCACGGGTGCTGGACGTGCGAGGCACCCGGTTCCTCGCCGAGGGCGAAGAGTTCCACATGGAAAGGCCCGCCAACGGTCGTCTTTCGGGGGTCGCCTGGCCGCGCGACAACCCACGCGCGCAAAAGCTGGCCGACGAGCACGTGGCCGAAATGGCGGGGCCGAAGGCCGCCGATTGGTTGGTCAAGCTGAACCAGTGCGCGTTCTGCCACACGCCGAACAAGGCAGAAAATGTCCGAGTCAACGCCGACGGTCTACCCAACCGCGCCACCGACGGCAGCGGCCTCTACCACCCGCAAGCGGTGCTGGACGACGAGACGCCCATCGAAGCCTCCCGACCCCACGACCAGAACATCGGTGATCCCTTCATTCGCCTGCGCTGCCGCGACGGCCGTGCCCACGGCGTACGCAAAAACGACGACGGCTCGCTCCGCCCCTTCTGTCCAGACGGCTCTCCTCCCCTCGCGCGGCTCGACGTCCGCGCCGCCCTGGCAGCCGGGGACGCGCACGCCAAGGCCGTGTGCGCCTCCCGTCGCTACCTGTTCGAGCACCTGACCGTGGAAGACAGGGCCGCGTTTCGCGGGGCCTTCGACGCTTGCAGTCTTTCGGACGACCTTCCCGAGTCCGTGTCCAAACCAGAAAATTAGGAGAACACCATGAATCGCGATTTGAAGACCATCCTTGCCGTGCTCATCGTGGGCGTCGGCGCGACCGCCCTCGCCGCGTGCGAGGACGACAGCAGTGGCGGTAGCACCGCGAGCAGTAGCTCCGCGGGATGTGGCGCGGGCGGCGCTGCGTGTGGCGCGGGCGGAGCCGCGTGTGGAGCCGGAGGCGCTGCGTGCGGCGCAGGTGGCGCGGCCTGTGGCGCAGGAGGCACGGCCTGTGGCGCGGGAGGCGCGGCCTGTGGTGCTGGCGGCGCCGGGTGCGGAACCGGCGGCGCGGGCGGCCACTAACCTTCCAGTCGGTAAACCATGCCTCCTCGTCCCCCTTCCGGCGTCGGCGTCAGCCTGAGACGCGAGCACTACGACGCGATCCTCGCGACCTCGCGCCGCGTCGACTGGTTGGAAATCCAACCGGAAAACTTCATGGGCAAGGGTGGACGCACGAGGCATGTCCTAGACACGGTGGCCGAGCGTTGGCCCATGGCTGCCCATGGCGTGGCGCTCTCGCTCGGCGGCCCGGACCCCTTCCCCAGCGACTACCTGGAGCCGCTCGAGGCGTTGCTGCGGCACATCGACGCCCCGTGGTTCAGCGAGCACCTGTCCTATGCAAGCGCCGCGGGGCAGGTGTTCCACGACCTCTTGCCCCTGCCTTTCAGCGCGGCAGCGATCGACCATGTCTCGGACAGAATTCGACAGCTCCGCGCTCGCGTCGAGGCTGAGGTGCTGGTGGAGAACATCTCCTACTATGCCACGATGCCCGGCAGCGATCGCACGGAGGGCGCGTTCGTTACGCAGGTCGTCGAGCAAGCCGAGGCCGGCCTCTTGCTGGATGTCAACAACGTGTACGTCAACGCAAAAAACCACGGCCTCGATCCAGAGGAAGCCCTCCGGAGCTTGCCCCTCCAGGCGACACGCCAGATTCACCTCGCCGGGCACCGGCGCCATGGAGACGTGCTGATCGACGACCACGGCTCCGCGGTGTGCGACGACGTCTGGGCGCTGTTCGAACAGGCCCTCGCCATCACGGGCCGCGTGCCCGTGTTGATCGAATGGGAGAACCGCGTACCTTCCCTCGACAGGGTGCTCGACGAAGCCGACCGCGCCCGCGCCATCCTGGACCGCGTGGCCCCCGCCGTTTCCTGCGAGGAGGTCGGCTG
Source organism: uncultured Polyangiaceae bacterium (assembly GCA_964383995.1). Taxonomy (GTDB): domain Bacteria; phylum Myxococcota_A; class Polyangia; order Polyangiales; family Polyangiaceae; genus CAYLJT01. The sequence continues at coordinate 3,349 of CAYLJT010000490.1, read as the reverse complement.
ATGGATCCCTCCCTGCGCGCGTTCTTCGATGCCATCCCCGCCTTCCTGCATCGGGAGGTGAACGCCGAAGGCCTTGCCAGCCAAATCGGACCATCCCCTTCCGGGGCCGAGCGCATGGCCCTCTATCCCTGGCTCGTTCAAATCGACCTACGCGCCATCCTGGGTGACGTCTTCCCCAGCGTCCGCGCCGCCTGCGAGCGCAGCGATTCGACGCTGTGGCCGCGACTGACCGACGCTTACGAGGCCGCTCATCCGCCTCGACATTGGGAAACGACCGACTACGCCAAAGACTTTCTGGCGCTGCTGGAGCGGGAACGTCAAGCCGGCACCCTACCCTCCACGCTGTTCGAAGAGCTGGCCGATTTTCACCTGACCAGGCTCCGAGCTTACCTCTCGACCTTGCCCCCTGGACAGCAGGAGCTCGGTGAGACGGTGGCCGTGCGCATGTATTCCCACGCCATCCGTAGCTACGTCGACCAAGTCGCGCGGGGCATCGATCCGCCCCTGCCCGCCGCGCGGTCCGAGGCGATCATCATCTACCGGGTCGTCAGCACCCAGCTCGTCGACAGCATGCACGCCACGCCGGCCCTGCTCGTCGCCCTCGCTCGGCGCCTCAGCCCGGGGGAGGTCAGCCCTACGCAACTGGCGGCGGTGGCCGAGGCGGATGTCGCCGTGGCCGACAGTATCCTGGTTCAACGCGGCGTCTTCACCCCAACCTAGGTGGTCTTCCCATGATGAATCGAGCAACGTTCCTTGTGTCGTTCGGCGTCCTGGCCTTCGGCAGCTCCGCCTGCGGCGACAGCGAGCCCGCCATGTCGAACGCCGGGCAGACGACCTTCGGCGAGGACGACGTGATCGAAGCCGTATCCACATTTCAGGACAGCGGCTTCACGCGCGTAACCAACATGCCCGCGACCACCCAACACGCGGCATCGCCGCGCGTCACGGTGTGGGTCGCCAACGAGGTGCTGAGCGCCTACCTTGCCATCGATCCGAACGACGCCAACGCGACCGCGGAGGCCTTTCCGGTGGGCACAATCATCATCAAGCAAGGCCGAAACGCCGCCGGTGAGCCCGACGGCCAAGCCACCGTGATGGCCAAGTTCGACGCCGGCTTCAACCCGGAAGCGGCCGACTGGTGGTGGGGTCGCTTCGACCCGACAGGCGCGCTCGCGGAGTCAGGCGTCGTCGGCTATTGCATCGCCTGCCACGAGGGCAATTCGTTACAGAAAACAGACTACCTGGCGGGGACCCCGCTCGACAATCGTCTACCCTGAATTGTCTGAGACAACCGCGCTCTCCCGCAACCTCCGCCGCGCGAGGCTCAGGCGTCCCCGTCAAGGGTGGCTAGACGCCACCTGGCACACGCCCTCCAGGCATGTTCGCCCAGCGCAGGGTGGACCGCAGTCGGCGTCGACCATGCAATCCGTAGGAAACGGCCCGCCACACACGCAGCTACCGCTCTGACACGCGCAACCGCACGCGCAATCCGCGTCGACCCCGCAAGCGCCGGCGGGCGAGACACAATGGGTCCCGTCGCTGTTGCAGACCTGACCGCCGCCGCAATGGTCGGTGGTAAACCAATGGTGGTCACAGCCGTTGCCCGGTCCGGTGCACACCTGGAGGTAGAGGCCGGCGCAGCGCGTGTCGTTCAACATCGAACAGCCGCCATGACACACCGCGGAGACGCACAGACCGGTATCGTCGAGGACATACCCGGGATTGCAGATGCAGGTGCCGTCGGGCTGACACTCACCGAGGATGCCAGTTGCCGTATCGTTGCCGTGGCAGCTATCCACGTTGACCGAAGGTGGCGTGCACTGGCTGATGTCCAGGCAGAGCCCCGAGCCCGACACGATTCCCACACCGGGGTTGCATGTGCAGGTACCGTCCGGGTTGCACACCCCGACCACGCTGGTCATCTCGGGGTAGTAGTAGTTGCAGGTCTCATCCATGCCAGGCGTACAAACGCCGGCGCCACCAGCGCCGCCCGTACCGGAAGCCGATGTGCTGGCGGCGCTAGTCGTGCTCGCTGCGTCGGTGCTGCTGGTTGCGTTGCTGCCGACCGTCGCGCCCGGCCCCGCGCCCCCTGCGTGACCTTCATCGCCTTCGATGGGTTGGGAGCGCGCGCCACACCCCGCGACCAAGCCGAGGCCGAGGATGCCCAAGACAAGAAAGGTGGGTTGCACAGCGCTGATTATGTCACGAGAACATGACGTCGGGGGAGCACAATTCAGAAATCGCGAGAGCCCCCTCTGACCCGCGGGGCCGCCTACCAAGGGGGGCGCAGGGGACTATTCGGAGGAGACGGTCGCCAGAAGCGGATCGGCGATGGCCAGCCAGAACAGGTCGACACGGCGCTTCGACCCCTCACCGTCCGCGTGCGCGAACAACGTGCCACCGAATGCGGCAGCGACGCTGGCCCCAGCGACGGCGGCGCGGCTCAACCCGCCAGGAGGTCGAGCGTAGAGCATGCCGCCTCGGGCGTAGTGGAAGCGCCGCAGCCCACCGGACCACGTGACGACGTCGTCGATTGTCTCGGACGTCTCAGAAAAAGCGAAGCCGTTCGGCACGCTGGGCAGAGCGTCGAGGCGCTCCCCGGAGTCGCTGAACGCGAACGTGCTGCCCCAGCGCAACACCACCAGACGCTTGCCATGGGTAGACGCCGCGAGCGGGTGGTCGCCCTCGACAACCACCACACGCAAGTTGTCGAGCGCAAACATTCGCACGGCTTCTGGCGGAGAAACCGGACTCGGATCGAACACGGTCAACACACGACGCTGGTAGTCACCCACAAGGACGGCAGCGCTCGCCGTGCGGCCGACCTCGGGAAGAATGAGCGCCGGCGAATTCGCGTCGCCGATATCGCCGTGGTACGCAACGGCACCGGTAAGATCGATCGTGCCGAACCGGCGGTCGTCGCTCACGAAGCCGAGGCGATCACCCATCGCACCGACCGCGAGCGTCTGCCCAGGCAGCGAGCGAAAGGGTCGGCCGCGCAACGACGCATCCAGGCTCGCACCGAAAAGAGCGCTCGACGCAGCGTCCACCGCGAACACGGCGGCCCTCTGACCATCGCCGATCACAAACGCCGTATCCCCCGCGAGAGAGACCGCGCCCTGCCGCACGGACGCACCGGGTGCCACCGCAAGACAGTCGCCCAGATCGAGGTTGCAGTCTGCCGTACAACCCATGGTGCCGCCAGCGTAGCCCTGCGACTCGCATGTGTAGGTCGTCGCCTTGCCATCGCAGCTCTCCGGCGAAGACGCGCAATCGACCCGGCAACGAATCGGCTCATCGCAGCCCCCGGTGCAGATCTCCGAGCATTCACCCCAGACGGTGTCGATGA
>CAYLJT010000489.1:0-6741 GCA_964383995.1 uncultured Polyangiaceae bacterium | reverse complement strand
GCCTTGGGCCTGCCCCCCCTGCCCACCCGTCCCGGTCGTGCCTCCGCCGCCCACGCCACCCATGCCGCCCGTGCCACTTGACGTGGCCGTCGTCGACGTGTCGGAGGACGAGGTGGCGGAGACGGTGCTCGACGCAGCCTCGCTGAAGCCCACTTCGTCGTCGGAGCAAGACGCCGTTCCGAGGGCGGTTGCCGCGAAAATCGAGAGAATTCCAAGGGGCAAGAAGGATCGCGAGGCGAACATGTTGGGATCGGACGGGCACGGCGCCGCGGCGTCAACTAATCCGCGCGAATTTCCACCGTTCACGGCGCTCTCGGGCCGCACGAGCAGCTCGATTCGCGGGAATCGATGCGCTAGGGTGGGGCCGATGCAGCGCAGCAAAATGGCTGGAGAAATCGGCCGCGAGATACCCTGGCGAGGTCGGACCGCGCTGATTGCTTGCGGCTTTTGGGCGCTCACGGCCTGCAACGCGGTCTTCGGCATCGAAGAGGGCTCGCTCGCGGAGGGCGTAGGCGGCGCGACATCCAGCAGCACGTCGGTCACCAGCACGACGCTCAGCTCCACCACCTCTGGGGTCAGCTCCACCACTTCTGGAACGGGGGGCGCGGGAGGCACCTGCAACTTCTACGACGGCTACGCCGACCTGCATGCGGTAGGCGACGGCAGCACCGGTTTCACCGAGGTGGTCGTCGTGGCTGGACAGAGCATCGGCGGCTATTTCGTCGCGAACGACGGCACGTCGCTGTTCTCGATCGGGGGTGGGCAAATCCCACCCTACTGCGCGGTGGGCATCGAGCTCTACCTCGCGGGATCTCCCAAGGTAGGAACGTACAACGCGGTCGCCGTCGCGCCCTACGAAGACCTTTCCGCCTTCAAATCCGGCGACAACGCGTTCAGCCGCTTTCGCCTGAGCGCCGACACCTTGCCCTGCGACGACGAGCCCGGCGAGGCCAATTGGCGCTCGATCTCCGGGACGTTCGAGGTCATTTCGGTGGACCAAGGCACGGTGATCCTCGAGGCCCACGACGTCGTGCACGCACCCGATCCCACGACCCCCACGGCCATGGGAGAGGTCACGATGAATGGCAGTTTGAACGATATCTGCTTCACGCCCTGATGGTCTCCTGGACGGCGGCTCGCCTCCAGGCCCGCGGGCCGCGGGGCGGGAACGCTGTTTGAGCGAGAGAACGGCGCTTCCTGGGCGAGGCGGAAAAAGCGCGCGACCCGGGTTGCCCATCGAGCGCTCTTTTTGGGATAGGCTCGTGCTGCGCGATGCTACCCGACACCGTTTCCCAGGCCCTCGCCGCCCTCGCATCAATCGCCACCGAGCCCTCCGACCTGCAAGACGCGGTGTGCGCGCGATGGCGCGATGGGGCTCGAAAACAAGGCTCGGCGCTCGATCCGGAGCTGCGCGCCGCGGTGGACTTGCTCGGCAACGTGCTGCCCGCCGCGAGCCGCGCCGACGACGACGTGCAGGCGCTCGGCGCGCACTTCGCGACGCCTTCCGGAGAGGCGCTCTTGCTCTGGTGCGGCGCGAGCACCGGCCGACGAGACGTCGAGCTGGCCAAGTTGCTGCCCATCGCTGCCAAGAGGCCAAGGTTGCGCGGGCGGGTGGCGGAGGTGGCGCGGGCGCGGGTGATCGAGGGCCCCCTGCGCGACGCTGCCCTGTGCGCGCCCTTGCTGGGCGACGGCAGCGACCTGGCAGACCCCGAGAACGCGGAGGCCCGCGCGAGGCTCGAGATCTTGGTCTGGGAAGCGGGCGCGAGCGCCCTGGAAATTCCAGGTCTAAGCCGCTGGATATGGGCCTCGCCAGGGGTGTTCGAGGAGCTCGTCGCGCGGCCCGCCCACGGCACCTTGCGAGGTCGGGTGCTGGCTGCGAGGTGCCTCGAAATTACAGTTGGTGGCATGCCGAAGAACACCGACCCGCAGTTGGTCGGTCGCACCCTACAGTTGCTGCAACCCCTGCTCTTGCACCCCGAGCCCCTGGTGTGGGTGCACGCGGCAAGGGCCCTGGGAAGGTTGACAGGGGCCCTCGAACAACTGGAGGGCACGCTGCTCGATTGGAGCTTTGGCGAATCGCGGGTGCTGCGTCAGCGGGCGACCACCGCCCTGGCCTCGGTGCCCGCCGAGCGGTTGATGTTCTTGGCGAGCCAGCTCATCGCGGTGCTGGAATCGAAGGACGAAGAAGCTTGGGTGTTGGCTGCGGTGGCGGCGGCGACACCTTACCTTTTCTTCGAGCGCCGATCGATTTGGGACCGCCTGGCCAAACGCGTCCTGGCCGGTGATGGCGGGGCCATCGCGGCCCGCGCGCTGTCCCGCGGCCTGGGCACGATCTGGCGTCGCGCCGCCCACAACGACACCATCGAGCCGCCCCTCCGGGCGCTGCGCGACATGGCGCGCGAAGCCCGGCCTACCTCCCTCGACGAGGCCCGGCGCTGGATCGAGGTGACCGCCATGACCGACGTGATCGACGCGGCGGAGCGCGACCCGCTGGACCTGGAGCTCGGTCTGGAAAACCTGGTGCGCATCGCCGCGCAATACGACGACGAGGAGGCCGACGCGCGGGCCGCTCGCTTTGCCATCTCGCTCGCGCCTACCTTCCAGGAAGCGCGACGAATCGCCCTTGGATCCGGCCGTTTGCGCCAGCGCGCAGCGGCCATCAATGCGCTCGAGTGTTGCGCACGTTCGCTCGCCCTGCGGCTGTGGGAGCCGCTTCTCGCGACGGGTCACTCCAGCTCCGATCCGGCCTCGCGACCGGAAGATCCCAACCTGGAAGAGACCCGCAAGCTCCTTGCGCGGGCGCCCGCCGAAATCCTGGACGTCGTGCGCGAGCGGCGCCACGCAGACCAGGAGCACAACACGGTATCTACCCATCGCACCGACGAGGCCCTGGAGGTGTTGGCCATCCGCCTCGGCGGCTACGCCCTCGACGCCTGCGGCCAGGACGGTTCGGATCGCAGCACCACGGCCCACGCGACCTGCCTTTGGCTGCGCAAGCTGGAGGGCATCGCCGATGGCAGCCGCGATCTGCCCGGACCCCTGAAAAACGCGTTGAGCGCGCTGTTTTGGCGGCTCGTCGACACCACGCGCGGCACCGCCCTCGGGGAGGTCGACGATGTCCGTTGGCTAGGTCCGTTCGCTGCCTGGTGGGCCCTCGTCATCGACCGACCGGCCATGTTGCTGCAGCTCGCCACCGCCCTACCCATGATCGCCGAGGGCGCGCTGGCCCAATGCTGCGAGCGCGCGGAGGCCCTGCGTGAGGCCGTAAACGCGGGCACGCAAGATCCGGAGTGGGGCTGGTCGGCGCAAACGCTGTTGGAGACCCTGCACGCCGAAGACACCGAGCTCGCGCAGGCCCTGATGGGCTTCGCGGAGACGCTCAAGACCTTCGGTACGACCTCCGGTCCGAAGCCCGATCTGGAGCCGACCTGCCTTGCCTTGGTGCTGACCGCGGACCGCCTGCACGGCGCCCTGACCGATCCAGTCAAGGCGCTGCACCCCGGCACGAAGGCGAGCGCCGAAGACTCGTTGACGCGGAGCGCGACGGAAAATGCACCGCGCGTTGCGGCGCTGGTGGCCCGCGCCGTGCGCGCGCGGGAACCTTCCATGCTCGAGGTCTGGTTCGCCTCCCTCGCGCCGGTGGCCTCGGCGTTGGTCGAAGCTGCCGTGCGCGGAGCCATCCGGCGCACGCCGCCGCCACCTCCCCAATCCAAGAAGAAGGAGCCCAAGGTCATCGAGGGCTACGAGCTCGTCAAGCCCCTTGGCGAAGGCGGAATCGGCAGCGTGTGGCTCGTGCGCAAGCCGGGCGCGGATCGATTGTTTGTGCTCAAAATACCCAAGGCCGAGGCCCTCGCGAACGCCACCGACGTGGAGCGCGAAGGCATCCTGGCGTCCTTCGTCGAGGAGGCGAAGGCCCTCGCGGGGCTCTACCACCCCAACGTGGCGAACATCATCGATCGCGGTGTTTCCGGCGATGTGCCGTTCTTGGTCCTGGAATATTTGATCGGCGCCGACCTGCGGCAATATTCGATGGCTCGCCCGATGAGCCTGTTCGAGCTGCGGCAGGTGGTGCTGGAGTCGTGCGCGGGCCTTTCGGCGCTGCACCACGCGGGCCTGGTGCACCGCGACATCAAGCCCGCGAACCTCTGGCTCCGTCTACCCTTGGCCGGCGGCGAGCGCTTCGACCCCGAAAAGCACAGGGATCCGGCTCGCGCCCAGCCGCTCGCCACGGTGGTGATCGACTTCGGCATGGTCAGGGCGATCCGCGTGCCGAAGGAAGCCGGTGGCAGGTTCGTGGCAGGAACGCCAGGCTACATCGCGCCCGAGCAGGTGCTCGATCCGGTGGAGCTCGATCCGCGCTCCGATGTGTACGGCCTCGCGGCGACCATCTACAACGTGACCACGGGAAGATCGTTCTTCGACGATCTGGAGACCACGCGCGACAAGGTGATTGCCCACATGCGAAGGGATCCGTTCGAGGATCCGGAGCGCCTGCGGGGCTACCCCCACGCCATCGCCAAGGTGATGCGCGCCGCCACCGCGTTGAACCCCGCCGACAGGCCCTTCCCCATGGAGCTTGGCCGCGAGTTCGCGGCGGCGCTTTGACCTGTGGGTAGATCCGACGGTCAGACGCGCCAGGTCACCAAGAACCGGATCTTCTCGACCGCAACACCAGAGACCATGCCGTCGGGGACGGGCCGTTGCCATTGGGTCTTCGCCCCGGGTGCCCCCGCCAGGGCCAGCGCCGCTTCGACGAAACCCGTGGTGGCGCTGGTGTAGACCCCCGACATGCACGCCGGAATACGCAGCAGCTCGCCCTCGAAGCGGCCCGGCTGCACCCCCAAGACCTGCGCGGAGCAGGGCGAAAAATAGCGAACAAAGGCGTGTTTGGTGCGCTCCGCCGCGCCCTCTGGCGTGGAAGCTTCGAGCAGCGGTTTCCACACGCCTTTGGTGTCCGCCTCCGCGGACCAGCGGGAGCGATCGATGATGAAGCGCCCCGGATCGACCCCCTCGATCCGCGCGCAGACCAGGAAGATTTGCAGCAGCGGCGACACGTCGTACTCGCCGGACACAAGGAAGATCTGGTCGTAAAACGGCAGAAATGGGTGGTCGGCGCCGAGCGCCGCGACAAACGCCGGCATTCCCCCGGGTAGACGCAACTGGATGTATTTCAGGGCCGAAACGTAGGCCAGACCGCGCGCCCGAAACGGCCCTTCTCCGACGGCAAATTGGGGCGGTAACAGGGGCTCGAAACGAAAAGCAGGGCCCATTGCCCCGCAATCTAGTGCAGGGCCTGCCCGTTGGCCTCAACTTTTTCGCCGGGCAGCACGTTGTCGCATGGGGGGCCTGTTTCTAGGGGAATCTGCTAGGGTGGCGCGGTGAACGACTTGCCCTTCTCGACGCGCCTCTGGTTCGCGTGGGTCTGCTTTTTCCGGGTTCTCCTCGATGGCTCTTTCGCGCAGCGGGCCTTCTCGGTGCGGGACCGTATGCCGACGCCGCCCCCCCTGCCCCCGGCTCCCGAGCCCGCCGCGCCGCCCGCGCCCAAGGTCGAGAAGGTCGAAGCTCCGCCCGCTCCCCCGTCGACGGACGCCGCCCTCCACCTCTTGACCCTCTTCCAACGCGAAGGACGCCTGGTGGACTTTCTGCAAGAGGACATTACAAGCCACCAGGATGGCGACGTCGGCGCCGTGGCGCGCGTGGTCCATCAGGGTTGCTCGAAGGTGTTGCGCGCTCACCTGACGCTTCAGCCCCTGCGCAGCGAGGACGAGGGCGCGCGCGTGAAGGTGGAAGAGGGCTATTTGCCACAGACTGTAAAGCTGATTGGCAATGTCTCTGGAAAGCCTCCGTTTCAAGGCATTTTGCGCCACCGCGGCTGGCGAGCCACGAAGCTGTCTCTGCCCACCACGCTGCCTCTCCACGACGCCGAGGTGATAGCCCCCGCGGAAATCGAGATCCCGTAATACGGCGCGCCGAGAAAAATGTTGTAGGGTTCGCCCGTGAGCAGACACGTCGTTGGCATCGACCTCGGTACAACCCATACGGCCCTCGCCCGCGCTCCCCTCGATGGCGACGAGAAAGCTCGCCCCGAGGTGGTGAACATCCCCCAGCTCGTCGGCCCTTCCAGCCTCGAAGCCCGGCCCCTGCTGCCGTCGTTTCTCTACCTTGCCCACCCGTCCGAAGGCCCCCTGGCCCTGCCTTGGGACGCCGAGCGCCGCTTCGCCGTCGGCGAGCTCGCGCGGAGCCGCGGCGCTGACGCCCCGGCGCGCCTGATCGCGAGCGCGAAGAGCTGGCTCTGCCATCCGAGCATCGATCGCAGGGCAGGCACCTTGCCCGTCGGCGCCCCAGCCGACATCGAGAAGCTGTCCGCGGTCGAGGCGTCGTGGCGCTACCTGGAGCACCTGATCGAGGCGTACGCGGCGACCTACCCAGGGTCTTCCCTGGTCGACGAGGAGGTCATCCTTACCGTCCCGGCGTCGTTCGATGCGGCCGCCCGCGAGCTGACCGTGGAGGCGGCCACTGCCGCCGGCCTCGAGCACCTGACCCTTTTGGAAGAGCCGCAAGCCGCGCTCTACGCCTTCATCGACGCGGTCGGCGACAAGTTCCGCAAGCTCCTGACGCCAGGAGACATCTTGCTCGTGGTCGACGTCGGCGGCGGCACCACCGACTTTTCTGCGATCGCGGTCGGCGAATCGGCGGGGTCGTTGGAGCTTTTGCGCATCGCGGTCGGTGATCACATCTTGC
>CAYLJT010000488.1:0-6759 GCA_964383995.1 uncultured Polyangiaceae bacterium | reverse complement strand
GACGGTGCCCTCCGCGCTGCCCGCGGGCGCCACGCGCGGAGGCGCGCCGCCTTCGATCGTGATCTCGGTGCCCTCGGCTTGGCCGCGTTGGCGCGTGCGCAGCGAGAAGCGCGACACCGACGCGATCGACGGCAACGCCTCGCCGCGGAAGCCGAAGCTCCCCACCGCGCGCAGATCGTCGAGCACCCGGATCTTGCTCGTGGCGTGGCGCAGCGTGGCGGTCTCGGCGTCGTCGCGGTTCATGCCGATGCCGTCGTCGGCCACGCGGATCAGCACCACGCCGCCGCCTTCGATGTCCACCGTGATGCGCTTCGCGCCCGCGTCGAGGGCGTTCTCTACGAGCTCCTTCACGACGCTCGCGGGCCGCTCGACCACCTCGCCCGCGGCGATCTGATTGGCGAGATCGTCGGGCAACACCCGCACCGATCGGGAGCTTGTCTCGGTCATACGGAGCCTCAGGGATCTTCGGCGCTGGCCGCGGCGCGGGAGGCCGCGCGGAAAAACTCCGTCGAGCGCGGCCGGGTGAGGGCCACCGCGGTGAGCAAATAGAGCCCGAGCTCGCCCAAGCCAAATCGCATTCGTCCGAGCCAGCGCCACATCACGGGCGATTGCATGGCGCGCTCGCTCTCCGCGAGGGTCATGCTCGCCGCTGCTTCGACCGCCGCGTTGACCGCCGCGTCTCGGACAGGCGCGAGCAGGATGTAGGTCGCGATGGCCAGCAACGAGTTCGCGAGGAGAGCCTGAAGCGCCAGGCTTTGGGCGCCGCGACGGCCGGTCAACGCGAGGCCGCTCGCGACCACGAGCAGGCCCGACAAAAGCACCGTCGCGATGGAGATGGGAAATGCGAAGCGCGTGGCCTCACCGAGGGCAATACGCTCGGCGATGGCGTACGTGGCAGAGAGCTGGGCTACCGCGTCGGGGCCCGCGCGCAGCGACAAAGACGTGGCGTCGGGGAGGTGGCCCTCGCGAAGGTACGAGGCCGTAGCAAATCCGGAGGCGATGCCTTGAACGCCCACGATCCACGTCACGACGAGCGCGGCGACGAGGTAAAAGGGGCGCAGGTTGCGCACGCTTGTCGACGAGGGCGGGGGCGGGCTCGATGAGTCCACGGTCCCGACCTCTTAGCACCGGCTCCACCGTGAACGCGCCAAATTCGCGGTCATTTGGCCGGAGTCTGGGCCTCCGAGCGGCGCGCGCGGGGGAGCGTGGCTCGGTGCTGGCCCTTTTTGTCTCGATAGGATAGGGAACGACGAAGCAGGCATGGTGACGATGGAGCGTGGAGTCCCCCTGGTCGAGCACGTGATCTCACGGCTCTCGGCCCGACTAACGAAAGAAGGACGAAGTCTGTCCGAGCTGCGAGGCGCGACCTCCAAAGAGCTCGACGTCCTCGAATCGAAGTTGATGGTGGAGCTGCCGGTGACGTTCCGCGCGTTCCTCGCCTTCGACTTCACCTTCGAAAGCTTGGGCAAGCGTTACAAGGGGCTGCGTCGCTTCGGCACCGATCCGAAGAACCCGCGGCCGCGCATCACGAGCGTGCGCAAGTTGGCCGAGGCGATGAATAGCTGGACCGACTCGCGAATTCGCGGGCGCGTCGTGCGGCTCCCGAACCGCCAGGGCAAACCGTGGAACGCGCTCTACCTCGGTGAGTCGTCCCGCGACGGCGAGCTCCCGATCTTGGGCCTCGACCCGGACGACACCAACGTGCGGGTCTTCGTGCGCTACACGTCGTTCGATCTCTACTTGCTCGAGCTCGCTGGCTTGGCGCAGCTCTCCGAGGCGCATCGCCTCGAGGACATCGAGACGCACATTGAGATCAACCCCGAGCTCGCGAGCGTCGCGCAAGAAGAAGAAGACGGCGACCAGGACTATTAGCGCGTGCGTCTCGTGCACACCGTGGCGGGGGGACAACCGCGGGACAGGCTCGACAAGTTCGTTGTTTGGTTGATGAAGGGCGCGGGCAACGGCGTGTCTCGCGCAGAGGCGCAGCGTTGGATCGAAGCGGGCGCGGTGCTCGTCGACGGCGCGAAGTTGCGCGCTTCCCACGCGCTCGCCCTCGGTGCCGTGGTCGAGGTGACGCCGCTTCCGCCGCCGCTGAGCGAGGCCTTACCCGACGCCTCGATCGGGCTCACGGTCGTCTTCGAGGACGAGCATCTGATCATCGTCGACAAGCCCGCGGGCTTGGTCGTGCACCCGGCGCGCGGGCACGCCGACGGCACCCTGGTGAACGCCCTGCTCGCGCACGGTGGGTTCGAGCAAGACGCCTCGGATCCAAGGGATTCAGAGGGGCACCTGCGACCCGGCATCGTGCACCGCCTGGACGCCGGCACGAGCGGTCTCCTGGTCGTGGCGAAGGACGCGCGCACGCGCGAGAAGCTCAAAGAATTGTTTTCAACCCATACGATCGAGCGTGTCTATTGGGCGCTCGTCGTCGGAGCCGCGGCGGACGCCACGTACGACACCCTCCATGGCCGCCATCCGCGCGATCGCATGCGCTTCACGTCGCGCGTCGAAGAGGGCCGTCGCGCCGTCACGCACGTGCGGCTGCTGGAACGCCTGGGCCCGGCGAGCGTGGTCGAGTGCACGCTGGAGACCGGTCGCACCCATCAGATTCGCGTGCACCTCGCGGAGCGCGCGGGCACGCCTGTGCTTGGCGATCCGCTGTACGGCGCGCCCCCGCGCGACGCGCACGTCGCGGACGCGGCGAAGGCCCTCGGCCATCAAGCGCTTCATGCGCGGGTGCTCGGCTTCGTCCATCCCATCACGGGACGCGCGATGATGTGGGAGAGCGCCCTGCCGAAGGACGTGGTGGCGGTCCTCGAAGGGCTGCGGCGGCGGGCTACCAGACCTTCGATTTGATGTGCGCCTTCGACTTGATCAGGATGTCGACGAGCGCTCGATCGTAGAAGTTCTTTTGATAGAGATCGGGGGCAACGCGGCTCTTGTAGAGGGCGCGGCCTTCTTCGATTTCCTCTGCGAGCACGTTGAAGAGGTCGTCGGATTGGATGCCCTGGACGATCTTTTCTTCGTTGTAGAGGGACAGATCGCTGGCGATGGCGCGTGCAAGCCGACGGGCGGCCTCTTCGGTCTCGATCAAGGGCATGGATGCACTCCTTGGGGGCTAGTGCATCGTTTCATTTGAAGCGATGCACTAGGAAATTCGTGGCAGCGAATTTCGGGTTTGGGCGAAGCCCAACGAAACAGATTAGTACCTCGATTCTCGGCTTGGCCGAGGACGCATCGCGTCCCGTCGTTTTCGCCGGACTCGAGGTGCTAGGGTGCCAGCCAGGACGCGACGATGTCAAAACGTCGGCGACCGTGGGCGGGCGAAATAATGGACGATGGCCGCTCCGGTGAGGAGCGGAAAGGTGACGAGCGCGTATCTGCCTGCGCCAAAGAACACGGCGTGGGTCAGCATGGTCGCCCCGAGGATGGCCGCCGCGAGGGCGCCGAGGCCGCGATCCGCGCGTCGCCAAGGCGTGATCCACCCGAGCGCGAGGGCCCCGTAGGCGGGCCATGCTTGCACCACGAACGCGAAGGGTACGCAGGCGAGGCCAAGGACCTTGCCGAGGAGCCCACCACGTTTGGCGAGGCCTAGGAGCGCGAAGAGGAGCACGAGCCGCTCGTAGAGGGTTTCGACGGCACCGAGCCCGACCTTGTCGCCTTCGCTGAAGCTTTCGGGGTTGGACGCGTGGAGGTAGTAGCCCGCGGCCCCCGCGTAGTTGAATGTGGTGGCAAGCTTGTCAGGGGCGAGGGCGACCCAAGCGAAGGGATCGGCTGCGATTCGCGCCTTCGCGGCCTCACCGAAGCACAGGTCTTTGCCCGCTTCGTCCCACACGGTCTTGCAGTTGTCCGGGACAGCGAGGGGCGCCCAGCCGCCGTGGGCCTCGGGGTTCGTTCCGATCAAGAGGTTCCAGCCGCCGTTGACGCTCACCAGCGCGGCACGGCCGAGCCGCTCGTGGTTTCGTTGGGTCCAGGGGGCGAGCAGGGCGAGGGCCACCGCCGTCGCGAGCAGCGCGCGCGGGATGCGGCGCGCGAGCCGAAAGTGCGGTGGCGCCGCGAAGAGGCCCAAGACGGGGGCGAGCAGCAGGCTCTGCGGGCGCACAAAGGTTGCAGCACCAACGATGACGCCCAGCAGCACCACAGCCCCCGCGTGACGGCGCCGCGCTCGCAGCGCCGCCCAGGCGGCGACTGCGAGCAGCGCCGCCGTCACGCCCTCGGTCATGAGCGCCGGTGTGTAGGCCACAAGCCCCGGGTGCAGGGCCACCGCGAGGCCTGCGTAGAGGGCGACTCGCCGCGACGCAAAGCGTGCGGCGAGTCGCCCGACGGCGAGGGCCCCGAGGGCGCCGACGACCGCGTTGAGGATGCCGGCGGCCGTCGTCGATGGCCCGAACGCCGCGTAAATGGCGCCCAAGGCCGCGGGGTAGCCCACGGGGTAGTGGGCCACGTAGGTGACGGCGCCATCGGGCCAGAGCCAGGTGTAGCCGTGTCCATCCGCGATGCGACGCGCGAGCGTGTCGTAATAAACGCCGTCCGCGGCCGGAGGAAAGCGCCCCGCGCACCAGGCGACGACCGTCAGCCGCGCGATCAGCGCAACGACGAAGACGAGCGCGCCGTCGAGCGCAGAGCGTCCCCTCGCGGCGATGCCCGCGGGTCTCACGCGGGCATCGCCGCGAGGGGAAAGCGATGCAACAAGCGTGTGCGGAGCAGGGCGCTCACGACCTCGCACGCGGGCAGGCCCACGACGTTCGGGTAGGAGCCCTCGATGCGCGCCACGGCGAAGGAGCCGACCCCTTGAATCGCGTAGCTGCCGGCCTTGTCGTGCTGCTCGCCCGTGGCCACGTAGCCCTCGATTTCCTGCGCCGAAAGCGCGCGAAACACCACGCGCGTCACCACCGTCTCTTCGTGCAACGGCGTGGTGAGCGCATCCGGTCCGGCGATGGCGAAGCGTGTTCGAACCTCGTGCGCGCGGCCCGAGAGCCGTCCCAACATGGCACGTGCGTCGTCGTCATCGACGGGCTTGCCCAGCACGTCGCCGTCCACGACAACCGAGGTGTCGGCCACCAAGAGACCCCCAAAAATTCCTGGATTTGCCCCGCCAACGGCGTCGAGCTTCGCGCGCACAATTCGCGCGAGGTAGGCCTCGGCGTCCTCGCCCGGACGCGTGGACTCATCGACATTCGCCGTCAAAACCCGCACGGGCAGGCCCAACGTTTCGAGGATGGCGCGCCTCCGCGGGGAGGCCGAGCCGAGCAGAAGCGGACGATCGGGGCCGATCATGATCTCGCCGACCGGGTAGCGCATTGGCGGCGGCTTTGGTAGACAGCCCGGCAATGCCCCATCGATTCGCGCGCTGGTCAATTGCACTGACCCTGGCCCTGGGCGCGTTGAGCAGCACGAGATCCGCGGGAGCAGGGGAGTGCGACGGCCCCTTGTCGACCTGCGTCGACGCCGACAATCTGTGGCTGAACGCGGGCGCGGGACCTTGGCTCTCGGTGGGCTCCACGGACACCATCGCGCCGGGTCAGGCGTCGTTCGGGCTCGTCGTGAGCTACCTCTCGCGCCCTGTCGTGCTGCGTGTCGCCTCCGCCGACCCCGAGGGCTCCGAGGTCTACGCCATCGACAACGCGTTCGACGCGTCGTTCATGCTCGCCATGGGCGTCTTCGATGGCCTCCAGCTCGACGCCGTGGTTCCCGCCACGCTCTACCAAAACGGCGGCGGTATCGGTGAGGTCACGGGGGCCGAAGAAGAGCTGCAGCGCAGCACGCTCCGCCACATGCGCTTCGGTCTCACGCACACGATCGTGCCCCACCCAAGGGCAGGAAGTCGCGCAGGTTTCGGCCTCTTGGCGCGCCTGCAGTTGGCGTTCCCTGCGGGCGATCCCACCACCTTTTCGCGCGCATCGGGGCTCACCTTCGTGCCCTCCGTCAGCGCCGACTACATCGTACAAAAGCTGCGTTTCGGCATCGATCTCAGCGCGCGCGTACGCAGCGAGAGCGAGCTCGCCGGGGCCCGCGTGGGCTCTCAGCTCGGCGGCGCCATCGGCGCGAGCTACGAGGTGTTGCCCAACGAAATGCTGCGCGTCGGCGCCGAATCGTTCCTGCTCTACACGCTCGCCGACCAGGCCCCTTCGCTCTTGGCGCGCGAAGACACGAAGCGCGGCTCTGCGCATGTGCCCGCCGAGTGGATGCTCACGGCCTCCACGGCACCCTTCTTCGGGGGCGACTTGGGCTTCATCGCGGGGGGCGGGAGCGCCCTCCCTATCGGCTCCACCGCCCCCGTCACGACACCGCGTTTTCGCTTCGATTTGGGCTTTCGCTACGCGCCCCTCGGCCTCGATGCCGACGCCGATTCGGTCATCGATCGCAACGACCAATGTCCCGGACAAATCGAAGATCGCGATGGCTTCCAAGATGACGACGGCTGCCCCGACGAAGACAACGATCGCGATGGCATCGCCGACGAAATCGATCGCTGCCGCGACGCGGCCGAGACCGTCGACGGCTTTCAAGACGACGACGGCTGCCCCGATCTCGACGACGACAACGACCGCGTCCCTGACGAAGACGACCGCTGTCGCAACGAGGCCGAGGACAAAGACGGCTTCCAAGACGACGACGGCTGCCCCGACCCCGACAACGACGGCGACGGCGTGCTCGACGCGGCCGACCAGTGCCCCGAGGAGTCCGCGGGCAACCGCCCCGACCCGACGCGCCGCGGCTGCCCCGACGGGGACACCGACGGCGACGGCGTCGCCAACT
>CAYLJT010000487.1:0-6778 GCA_964383995.1 uncultured Polyangiaceae bacterium | reverse complement strand
ACCGTGCCTCCGGCGGCGGCTACCAACGCAACGAACTCGGGGGGCGAAAAATAGGTCCCCCGCACGAGCACCCCGGCCTCCGCGTTGCCCACGCGGTCCATCCACAAGAGTAGCTTGTCTGCGACAGGCCCTGTCTTCACGTGGTCTTTGACCGCCACGACGCGCTGAGCCACGCGCAGCGCCTCGCTCAGCACACGGGTGGGGTTGGCCGCGTGGTGCAGCACATCGGCAATCAACACCGCTTCAAAGGCATCATCATCGAAGGGCAATGTCTCGCCGTCGTAGGCGCGCACGGCAATGACGCTCTCCTTCCTCGGCGCCACGTCGACCCCCTCGACCCGACTCGCCCCCACCGCTTCGGCGACGCGCGCGGCGATCTGACCGTCCCCCGCGCCCACGTCGAGCAGGGAATTGGTCCGACCAATCAACGACGAAAAGGCCTCGGCCACTCGGAGCACGCGCGGCTCGTGGACATTCTTGCGATGGAAGGCGTAGAGGGCGCGGCGCACGGGGCTTGAGGTAGAAGGCATCGGAGGCTCGGGAGCTTCGCCGCGACGGGCCGAAAAGTCGCACAACTTGCCGGGCTTTTCAAGGCCGCACTGCGCCCACCCAGGTTGCGTTCGCACGGTGCCCACCCAGGTTGCGTTCGCCCCGCGGCGTTCGCCCCGCGCTCGCGCTGCGCCCACCCAGGTTGCGCTCGCGCTGAACCCACCCAGGTTGCGCTCGCGCTGTGCCCACCCAGGTTGCGCTCGCGCTGTGCCCACCCAGGTTGCGCTCGCGGCGCTCGCGGGCCTTTCCGTTTGCCCGGCGGCTCGTGTACCCTTCCGCCTCCTGGCCGCCGACGTGACCGCAGAACCGCCCCCGAAGCCCGCGCTCAAGCCCGAGCAAACGCGCCTTTTGTGGCGTCAGCGGGGGGCCGTGCTGGCGGTTTTGGTGCTGCTCCTACCGGTGGCGGTAGTCTTTTTTCCGTGGCTCCAAAACCTCCACACGTTCGGCTTCCACGACTGGGACGTCGAGACCTCCCATCGCTACTTGGCCGTCCTTTCGCTCACGCGCTACCACGAGCTGCCCGCCTGGAATCCCTACGCCTGCGGCGGCTTCCCGGCCTGGGGCTACATCGAGTCAGGCACTATCGTGGTCTCACCCTGGTTGCCCGCCTATCTGGCGCTGCCGATGCCCATCGCGCTGCGCGTCGAGGTGATAGGCATGGCGCTCATCGGCGTGTTTGGCGCCTATTTCGCCGCCTCGCGCTTCACGAGCAGCCTGTCAGCGCGGGTCCTGGTCGCCGTGCTTTGGGCGGTCAACGGCCGCTTCGCGCTGCAAGCGGCCGCCGGGCACACATGGCATCTGGCCTATGCGTTCTTGCCCCTGGCACTGGCCTTCTTCGAAGACGCACGCAAGCCCGACGCGCGGGCGCGCTCCTTCGTGCTCACGGCGGGGGTCTTTGCCATGTTGGTCTACGCGGGTGGCATCTACCCATTGCCGCACACCGTCTTGCTCCTCGGCCTCTACGCGCTGGGCGTGGCCTGGGCCGAAAAGAGCCTACGACCGCTTGTCACCCTGGCGGGAACGGGACTCCTTGGCGTGGTGCTGTCGGCGCCCAAGCTGTTGCCGATGATCGACGTGTTTCTCAAGTACCCAAGGCTCATCGAGTCGAAAGAGACACTGGATTGGGGCGCCTTCCTCGCGCTCTTGACCGCTCCCGAGCAATACATGGGCTCGCGGCCCGCCAAGGTGTCGGCCTACGGTTGGCACGAGTGGGGCATGTACATCGGCTTCGGGGGCCTGTTGCTCGTGCTTTTTGGCCTGTTTTTGCGGGCGAAGAGCCCTAAAAAGGTGCTCTTACCGGTGGGCCTCGTGTTCTTCATCTTGGGCTTCGGCGCCTTCCACGAAAACGCGCCCTGGACATGGATGCACGCCCATGTGCCTATGTTTCAGTCGCAACACGTCCCCTCCAGGTTCTTGTATGTGTCTCTGTTCGTGTTGGCCCTGGTGGCCGCCATGGGCTGGGATCGCCTGGTCGAGCGTCTGTCGCGAAAGCACCCCTGGCTCGACGTCGCGCTGCTCGTGGGGCTCGGCTTCTTGGCCGCCGACGTCGCCAAGGTCGCGCAGCAGCCCATGACCCAGTCCATGTGGATGGTGGCCCCCGAGATCCGCGAAGAGCCCGACTTCTCGTTCTCCAAAGAGCCCCCTTACCAATACAAAAAGCGCGACTGGGCGGGGCCCGTCTACCTTGCCATGTTGGGCAACACGGGCGTGCTCAACTGCTATGGAACGCCGCCCTTCGATCGCAAAGGCGCCCTTGCCAAGAACGATCCGCGCTACCGCGGCGAGGTCGAGCTGAGCGGGCAGGGCACGGTGATTCTCAGCGATTGGACGCCCAACCGCGCGACGTTCCGTGTGGAGGGCGCGGCGGCGGACGACGTCTTGACGTACAACATGAACTACGACGAAGGTTGGTCGGCGAAGGTAAGCACGCCCCAAGGTAAGCTCGACGTCTCACCTGAAAACCTCGAAAATCGCCTGGCGGTTCGGCTACCGTCGGGCACGACCGAGGTTCGTTTGAGCTATGCGCCCCGTTGGCTTGGGCTCGGCACGGCCCTCGGCGCGCTCGGCGTCGCCGCCTGCGCCTGGCTGTTCAGGAGGGAGCGGGCCGCGGCATGAAGCGCCTTCGTCTACCCACCTGGTCGCTCTTGCTGGTGCCGCTCCTTGGCCTCGCGGAGCTCGGCGCCGCGGTCTACGACAGCGAGCGCGCGCCGGGCTTCGAAGACTGGCAGGTGTTGGTCGAGCCCATCACCAAAACCAAGAAGGACAACGAGCTGATTGTGGTAGCGCCGAGCTACGGTGACCCGCTGGCGCGCAAGACCCTGGGTGACGCCTTGATGCCCCTCCGCGACGTGGCTCGCTCCGATGTGGACCGCTATTCGTCGGCCCTCGAGATCAGCTTCTTGGGCGAGCGCTCCCCGGAGCTTCAAGGGTTCACCCAGGTTGAGCAAAAGAAGGTGGGCAAATTCACCGTCTACCGCATGAAAAACCCTCAGCCCGAGCAAATCACCTTCGATTTTCTCGACGCCGTGGACCCCGCCCACGCGGACGTCCGCGGCACCGATCCTCCCGTAGATTGCCCGTTCAACCCCAACGCCAAGGTGCTCTCGGGCGGCCTCGGTGGGCACCCGACCTTCCCCAAGCAGCGCTTCGAATGCCCGGCCGGCGAGTTCTTCAACGTGGGCGTCACCGTGATTGCCGATCAAGACTTCTTGCCCAGGCGCTGCATCTGGTCCCATCCACCTCGCCGCGGCGAGGTGATCACCACCTTCCACGATGTACCCTTGGGCAAGACGATTCAGGGTCACCACGGCATGTATTGGATCATCGAAAGGCCCTTGACCGGCGCCCCCGTCAAGCTGACCGTGCGCGTCGACGGCGAGGACGTGGGCAGCATCGAGCACATCGACGGCCAGGGTTGGGCCCCATTTTCATTCGATCTCGGCAAGCTCGCGGGCACTACGGCGAAAACGGTCGCGTTTGCGGTGTCGAGCCCCAACTACAAAGACAGGCATTATTGCTTCGAGGCGAGCAGCCGCCAATGAGCAGCACAAACAGCGAACGAAGCCGCTTCGACGCACTGGCCCCCTGGGTCCTGGCGGTGCTCTATGTGACGCTACTATTGCACACCACGTCCGACCTCGGTTACGCGCGGGACGAGGGGTTCTATTTTCAAGCGGCCGAGAGCTACGGCCGTTGGCTACAGGCGCTGTGGGCCGACCCGGGGGCGGCCCTGCAAAAGGCCGCCATCGACAGGGCGTTCGAGGTCAACCACGAGCACCCGTCGCTGATGAAGCTCCTTTTTTCGCTCTCCCACCTCGCCCTCGGCAAGGTGTTCGCGATGGAAGGCACGAGCTTCCGCTTTCCAGGCATGCTGATGGCTGGCCTCGCGATAGGCCTTGTCTATCGCTGGGGCGCCAAAATCAAGGGGCCAGTGGCGGGCCTCGGGGCGGCCTTCGCCCTCTCCTTGATGCCCCGCTTCTTCTACCACGCCCACCTGGCCTGCTTCGACGTGCCCATCGTGGCCATGTGGCTGTGGGCCGCCTACGCCTACCACACTGCTCTGGAAAAGGACGGCTGGACAGGGCCCCTCGTAGCCGGGCTCGCCTTCGGTCTGGCCCTGGAAACGAAGCACAACGCCTGGTTTCTCCCCTTCGCCTGCGGCGCCCACGGCGCCTTCTTGGTCGGGCGCGAGCTGTGGCAAAAGCGCGGCTTGTCGGCGCTCTCTAAGCGTGTCTTCCGGGCGTGGGCGGCGATGGCCGTGCTCGGCCCCGCGCTGTTCGTGGGCCTCTGGCCCTGGATTTGGCACGACACCGTCAATCGCGTCAGCGCCTATGTGCAGTTTCACACCCAGCACGTGCACTACAACATGGAGTTTTTGGGGGTCAACTATTGGCAACCTCCCATGCCCCGGGGCTACGCCTGGCTGATGACGGCAGCCACCGTGCCGACCATTACGCTCGTGCTCTTCGCGCTGGGTCTCGGCCTCGCTGTCAAGCGGCTCGCGCGCAAGAAGCCCAAGCCTGCCAGCGAGCCCACTGCGACCACGTTGTTCTGGGTCATCGGTTTGACCATCAACTACGCGGCTTGGCTCTCCAACGAGACACCGATCTTTGGCGGCACCAAGCACTGGATGACGGCCTATCCGTTTCTGTGCCTCTTCGCGGGTCTCGGGCTAGCGAAGGTGGTGGCCGTGTTGCGCCGTGAGCTCCTCGTTTACGCGCGCAAGAAGAAGCCCCTCCTGCGCCCCTGGGCGCGGGGCCCACTGCCCGAGGTCGTCGTGGCTTTGGCCGTGCTCAGCGCGCCGGCGTCCGAGACAATCCACTCCCATCCCTTCGGCCTGAGCGCCTATACGCCGCTCGTCGGCGGCGCGCCGGGGGCCGCCGCGTTGGGCCTCAACCGCACCTTCTGGGGTTACACCACCGGCTCGGTGGTCGGCTATCTGAACGACAACGTGCCTAAAGGCCAAAGCGTCTATATCCACGACACCGCCGGTCAGGCCTGGGACATGTTTCGCCGGGACCACCGCGTCCGCGGCGACATCCACGCCGCCGGAGCCACGAGCTCAGCCAACTTCACACTCTACCACCACGAAAAGCACATGTTGGGGCAGGAGTACCAAACCTGGGTCGCCTACGGCACGGTGCGCCCCAGCTACGTCGCGGGCATCGACGGCGTGCCCGTGATTTGGGTGTACGCGAAGCCCCGCGCCGAGGGGCCGCGGAACGACAAGCCTTGAGCCCAAAGGCGACGCCCGCGCCGACGGCGCCTATTTCGCCGGGTCCCCGCGCTCGTCGAACTCGCGCAGCTCACCCAAGAGCTTGACGGTCCGCTCCAAGGACAAACGCACCTTTTTGCACGGCGGGCATACCCGCGTGTGCAGCCAAATGTACTTGGCGTACGGTCCCTGTATCTCGCCGTCGACGGCCTCCGAGAGGCGCGCCCGCACGTGGCTACACGTGAGCATCTTCCAAGGCCTTTCGTAGGGTGTGGCGAGCTCGATGCAAAAGCACTCGCAGGTGAGTCGCGGAAACCCCCAGGGTGTTACAAACTTCTTCGCGATCGAGCCCCTCGACGTCGCACAGGGCCACCGCCATGCGCTCGCGCTCGGGCAAACCGGAGAGGGCCCGCTCCAAGACGGTAAGCGCCTGACGGCTCGTGGCGTCCGCCTCGGGGCTCGCCGGACCGGGCTCGAGCAGGCGCGGGTCGTTGTGATCGTCGAGGTCGACCGACTCCCAGCGCCGATTGCGCCGGTAGGAGTCGATGGCTTTGCGCGAAAGGATGCCAATCGCGAAGGTGCGCAGCGAGCAGCGGCCCTCGAAGGTGCCTAGACCCTCATGCACCGCGAGCAGCGTGTCTTGCACCAAATCCTCGGCGCCGGCCGCGCCGACCAGCCTGCGGGCGGCCTTTTGCAGCGAAACGGTCAGGGCCCGGGCCTCTTCCTCGTCGAGGGAGATCGGGCCTTTGGGCGCGGAAACGGGGGAGCTCATTTCTTCTGTAACGCGGGGTTCGGCCCGGCGACCAATCCCGCACAGGAGGCCCGGGCCCCGACGATTTCCGTCGATCGGCCGTGGTCCACGGCGATGACCATCACAGAACATCCGGCGTTTGCTGTCTACTGTTTAACTGCCGCTTTTGTCTCGGCGCACATGATTTTGCTCGACTCCTACTCCGGCGTCGTACGCGCCAAATCGAAGACCGCGGTCAACATCGAGGACACCTCGACGGTCTCCAAGGGGGCGAAGCTCGTGGACGCCGATCCCGACGGCGTCGCCCGCGTGATGCGCGCTCACCGCAACATGGTCGCGAACGCCGTTCCTTTCTTGATCTTGAGCTTCATTTGGGTGCTGCTCGGCGCGACGGTCGGCACCGCGCAGATCGTCTTTGGCGTCTTCGTCGGAGCGCGCTTGATCCACTCCGTGGCCTACGTCAGCGCCAAACAGCCCTTCCGCACGTTGTCCTTTGCCATCGGCCAAATCGCCATGGCCTATGTGCTCATCGAGGTCGTGCGCGGCGCCCTGGGGGCCATGGCGTAGTCGGTAAATCAGGCCGAAAACCAGCGGCGCGGGGGGACCCAGCCGCCGAGGTCGCGTTCGATCCAAAGCGCCACTGCCATGCTCAGGTGGTCATTGCCGGGGGCCGTGACCACCTGGACGCCGAGGGGCAAACCCTCCACGTCGAGGCCCAACGGCACCTGCGTAACAGGCAGTTGAAGCGCGTTGAACAGCGCGGT
>CAYLJT010000486.1:0-6787 GCA_964383995.1 uncultured Polyangiaceae bacterium | reverse complement strand
GGTGATCTGGACGGGCTGCTGGTCGCGCGATTGTTGGAGATGATGCGCGGCTACTCGATTGGGGCGGCGGTGATTTTGGCGCAGGATGATGTCCATGATGAGAACGGAAAGGTGATGCCGGGCGTCGGTTCGTTTTATGTGCCGAATGATTACGTGCTCGCCCTCGCCAAAGTAGGCTCCCTCGCCAAGGCCGCGCGGGCGCTCAAGGTGGACCACACCACGGTCGGTCGCCGTATCGAGGCCCTCGAACATGACCTCGGTCTGAGCTTGTTCACGCGTACCCCAGCGGGCTACGTGCTCACCCAAGATGCCGAGCGTCTGCTGCCCGAGATCGAGCAGGTCGAAGCGGCGGTGCTTCAGCTCGAACGCTGCGCGGCATCCGGAAAAACAAGCCTGGATGGCGTGCTGCGCGTGACCTCCTCCGAGACCTTCGGCTCGTTTTATCTAGCTCCACGGCTGATGAATTTTCAACGCCAACATCCAGGCCTGGCCATTGAGCTCATGCTGGGTCCGGCGGTGTTCGATCTGGGCAGGCGGGAGGCCGACGTGGCCGTGCGGCTGTTTCGTTCGGAGCACGAAGGCCTCGTGATGTCCAAGGCTGGGGAGGTCGGCAACTCCCTGTACGCTACACCCGCGTGCCTCGAGCTCATGGGCGTGCCGCGGGAGCCCGCGGACCTCGCGCGCTTCAAGCTGTTCATGCCCGAGCTATTTTTGGATCGACGGGAAGTAGGTTGGCTGAAGCAGCTCTGCCCGGATGCCAAGGTTGCCCTGACAAGTAACCTTACCTTTGCCATCCTGTCGGCCACGTTGACGGGCCACGGTATCGGTCTTTTACCGCGCTATTTGGGCGACGCCGAGCCGCGTCTTCAGCGCCTGCCGATGCCGGACGAGCCCCGTCAAACCATCTGGCTTACCGTGCACAAAGACCTGCGCAATGCCCGGCGGGTGCGAGTCATTTTGGATTTTTTACGGGCGACGTTGGACGCCGACCAGGCAATGCTGACGGGCGCGGCGCGCTGACGTCCTGAAACGCGCGCTCAGCTCCCGCACGGGCCGTTGACGCCACAGTTCGCGAGGCTCAGCGAGGTGTCGGCGTAGCGCTTTGCGACGACCGTGGGTTCCCACGCGAGAGCGGCTCGTTCACCGCCTGACGTCCACGGCTTTCAATCGCAAGCGGCGCTTTCGCGCCAGATCGGCGAGAAAGACGAGGGGCGCGCCGAGGGCGGCTAGCGCGACCAGCCAGGGGGCGGCGGGGCCTGTGCCCAGCACCGCGGCAAGAGCAGGCCAGTAGAGCGCCCCTAGGGCGAAGAGCAGCTCTAGCGTGATGCCCACGACGAAGAGCGGATTGCGGAACAGCCCCGCATCCAGGCCTGAACGCTCTTCGTAGCGTCGGCCCACGAGATTGCCCATCTGCGCGAAGATCACCGAGGCCAGCGTGACGCCCGTCGCGGCCTGGTACAGGCCATCCGTGGCGGGCAGGTCGCTGCCGTAACGCCAGCCCCCGTGCGACAGCGTGAGAAAGAACATGAACATGGCCCACGCTGCCTCGAGCAGGCCGAGGAAGAGGTAGCTGCGCAGGATCAGCCCGGCGTCGAGCAGGCGGCCCTTCTTGCCACGCGGGGCTCGCTTCATGGCCTCTCCGTCGGGGGGCTCTTGGCCGAGCCCGACGGCGGGCACGAGGTCCGTGCCGAGATCCACCGATAGGATTTGCAGCACCGTCAGGCCGAGGGGCACGGGCAGCGCAACGTAGGCGAGAAATGGCACGATCTCGGGGACATTGCTGGCCAGCACGTAGCTCGTGAACTTGCGGATGTTGGAGAAGACCGTGCGCCCCTCCTCTACCCCCGCGACGATGCTCGCAAAGTTGTCGTCGAGCAGCACGATCTGCGCGGCCTCGCGGGCGACATCGGTGCCGCCGGCGCCCATGGCGATGCCCACATCGGCGGCCCGCAGCGCCGGGGCATCGTTCACCCCGTCGCCCGTCATCGCGACCAGCAGGCCCATGCGCTTGAGCGCGCTGACGATCTTGAGCTTCTGCTCCGGCGTGGTGCGAGCAAACACGCTGACGCCGGCCCGGAGCCGCTGCACGATCTCGCTCTCGCGCAGGGATTCGAGCTCGTCGCCGGTGAGCACGGCGGCCTCGGGAGCGTGGGCGGGGACGATGCCCGCGCGCTCGGCGATGGCGCGGGCGGTGTCCGGGTGATCTCCCGTGATCAGAATCACCCGGATGCCCGCGGAGTGACACTGCGCCAGAGCCGCCGGCACCTCGTCGCGCAGCGGATCCGAAAGGCACAGAAAGCCGTGCAGGGTGAGATCGGCTTCGAGGCTCGGCTCCGGCGCGCCCAGCTCCTCGGGGGCCACGGCGCGCGACGCGACCGCGATGACGCGCAGCCCGCGCGATGCCAGGCGACGGACGGTGTCATCGCCGCGCTGGCGGGTCGCGGCGTCGAGACGGACGTGAGGACGCACGACCTCCCACGCGCCCTTGATCGCAAAGCCGAACCGGCCGTCCTGGGCCAGCACCCCCGCGGCGCGACGCCGCTGCACGTCGAACGCGAAGTGGCGCACGACGTCGCGCGAGAGGGCCAACGGATCGCCGCCCAACGCGCGGAGGGCGTGCGCGGCAGCGACGTCGAGCGGATCCCCCGTGAGCGCCCCCGATTGCTCGTGCAGCTCCGAGGCGCACACCGCGGACTCGAGCAGCGCCCGACGCGCGGCCTCGGGGAGCGGCTCGCCGCGCTCGACATCGACGACGTCGGTGACGGCGAGCTGGTTCTTGGTCAAAGTGCCGGTTTTGTCGGTGCAGATCACCTCCACCGAGCCGAGCGCCTCCACCGCGTTCAAGCTCTTTACGAGCACCTGCTTTTTCGCAAGGCGCATCCCGCCCATCGCCAGCGCCAGGGTGAGCGTCGGCAACAGGCCCTCGGGCACGTTGGCCACGATGATGCCGAGCATGAACACCAGGTTGACCCACAGCGGCCGCTGGATCGCCACGCCGTAGGCGAAGAACGCGAGGCCCATGACCACCGCCACCAGCGTGAGGATGCGGACCATCCGCGTGACTTCGCGCTCGAGGGGCGTGGGCGGCCGGCGCACCTCGACGCTCAGCGTGGCGACCTTGCCGAACTCGGTGCGACGCCCGGTGGCGTACACGACCGCGGTTCCCGAGCCGCGCAGCAGCGTGCAGCCCGCGAAAACGAGGTTCGGCGCGTCCACCATGCGTCCCTTCTCGACCGGGCCCGCGTGCAAGCTCGCGTGGCGGGACTCGCCGGTGAGCGGGGCGTTGTTGGCGAGCAGATCGTGGCTCTCGACGAGACGCGCGTCGGCCGGCACGCGATCACCCTCCGTGAGCAGGATGACGTCGCCGGGCACGAGCTCCTCGATCAGCACCTGGCGCTCGGCCCCCCCGCGTCGCACAGCGATGCGCTGCGGCAGCATGTTGCGTAGCGCCTGCATCGCGCGCTCGGCGCGGATCGCTTGTGCGAAGGTGAACAGGGCGTTCAGCACGGCGACCGCCACGAGCGCCCAGCCGAGCACCGCCATGCCCTCCCCCGGTTGCATGTGGTCGGCAACGAAGCAAAGCGCCGCGGACACGTCGAGCAGCAGGCTGAAGAGGTTCGCGAACTGCGCCGCCAGCGTGCGCAGCCAGACCCAGCGCGGCGGCGCCGTGAGGGTGTTGGGTCCAAGCTCGGCGAGCCGCTGAGCGACCTCCTCAGGCCGCAACCCGTCGCTCCGGCTGCGCAGGAGCGACCAGACCTCGGAGAGCTCGAGATTGTGTATCTGACGCTGCGTCACGCGGGGCTCCGCGGCGAGCTACGGTAGATGGCCACGTCGGCGGGGGCAGCGCGCAAAACGAGCTCGACGGGGCTGCCGTAGACGAGGCGATGGGGCAGCGTCCGCCGGGACGCCGCGAGACAGATGAGCCGCGCGTGGTGCCTGCGCGCGTGCAGCAGGATCTCCCGCGGCGTGTCGTCGGAGAGCACCACGGTCGAGTCGAGGGCGAAGGGGTGGCTCGCCAGGGCCTGGCGCAACGCGTCCTCGACGGGGGCGAGGAACGCGCGCCCCTCGACGAGCAGGCGCTCGGCGGCCTCGGCGCCAAGCAGCCGAAAGCGCAGGTGCGACAGCTCGCGCACGAACAGCACGTGCACGTGATGCAGATCGTGCGCGAGCAGCTTGAGCAAGGGCACCGCGTTCTCGATGGGGTCGGCCCGCCGAGACAGCGGCAGCAGCACGCGCCCCGGCTGACCAAGCACCCCGGGGTGCGCGACGTGCAGCGCGATCACCGGGAAATCCGCGGATTCGAGCAGCTTCGCCGACACCGTGCCGGCGAGCAGCGCCCCACCCCGCGGGCGGGCGCGCGTCCCAGCGACCAGCGTCGCCCCCGCGGGCACCGCTTGGATCAGGCGCTCGGCGACGTGCCCGCGGCCGCCGGGGACGAGCTCGCTCTCGACTTCGACCCCGACGATCTCGCACTCGGCCGCGATCCGCGCGAGCCGCTCGGCGAGGTGCACTTCGGGCGCGCCGTCGTGCACGTGCACCACGCGCAGCCGCCGCTCCGGCGTGTTGGCCGCAAAGCGCACCGCGTAGTGGGCGACCCAGTCGCCGTTGAGCGAGCCGTCGTAGGCGAAGACCAGCACGGATACCTCGGAGGTTCGGGCTCGGCGACCACGCCGGTGACCGAGCCGAGGGCAACATCTCCCGCCATGCAACGACGGCGCCCTCGTCCAGGGAAGCCGCGCGACCCCCGCAAAACGGCGCGGGCGGCGCGCATTGGCGAAACCGAAGAAGGTCGGGCGTGAAGCGGCCCGCGAGAGAGCCCGGCCTACGGAGCTCCCGCTCGTGTATCGTGACCTCTTCATGCAGACTCCGCTCGTCCTCGCCGCGCTCGCCGTGCTCGTTGGCGCCGTGGCGTGGCGGCCCCACGGCTGGGGCCCCGTGCTCGGCGCCGCCCTCGCGGTGGGCCTTGCGGCGCTCGGCGGCGCGGTGGCCTTGACCGACATTTCCACCGCGCTCGCGTCGCAATGGCGGGCCTATGCGACCCTCGTCAGCGTGATGGCGACAACCTCGTGCGCGGAGCGCCTGGGCCTGCTCGACCGGCTCGCCGCGCTGATCGAGCCGCGCACCCGCGGCCCGGTGAAACACGCCTTCCGAGTCACCTTCGTGATCGCGGCGCTGCTCGCCGCGGTGCTGTCCAACGACGCGGCGATCCTGTTGCTCACACCCACGATCCTTACCCTGCTGCGCACCGTCTACCCGCGCCGGTATCCCAAATTCCTGGTGCCCTTCGCGCTCGCGGTGTTCGCGGCCGCAGGCGTGGCGCCACTCGTCATCTCGAACCCGATGAACCTGGTCGTCGCCGAGCACCTGGGCATTGGCTTCAACGAATACGCCTTGCGCATGATCCCGGTCGCCGTCCTCGGCTGGGTGACAACGTACGCCGTGCTTGCCTGGTATTTCCGCGACGTGCTGTCGGACGAGGCCCCCGCACTAGGTAGCTGGCCAGAGCCTCCCGGGCGCCCCTCGTTCGCCGAGCGGGTCGTGTTGTACGCCGGTGTCGCGAGCCTCGTCGCCTACCCACTCGTCGCGCTAGCCGATCTGCCCCTTTGGCCCATCGCCGCCACGGGGGCCGTCATTTCGCTGGCCGTCACGCTCCACGCGGGCCACCGGGGTAGGACCATCGCGCGTGGAATCGCCTGGTCAGCCTTCCCGTTCCTCACTGGGGTGTTCGTCCTCGCCGTGGCTCTCGAGCGCGTAGGCGTCGTCGCCTGGCTCGCCCAGCTCTACGGATCGAGCGCGAGTCCCCTGGCGACGGTGGGTCTGACCTCGGCCATCGGCTCTGCCATCCTGAACAATCACCCAATGTCCGTGTTGAACGTGTTCGCCCTGGAAACGCTGGCCGACGGCCGACAGCACGCCTTCGCGGCCCTGGTCGGTGGTGACCTCGGGCCGCGCCTCTTGCCGGTCGGTTCCCTCGCGTCGCTGCTGTGGTTCGACGTGCTCCGAAAGCACGAGGTCAACATGTCCGTGAAGACCTTCATTGGCGTGGGTCTGCTGCTGACCATTCCAACACTGACTCTTTCCCTGGTGGCCCTGGCCGCGGTACAGGCGCTCTTCCACTAACCTCTCCGCCCTTCCCTCGACGGCCGCGCCGCCCGCCCGGCGCGTTCCAAGGTCGAGCACAATGCGGGAAGAATGCTGCTGACGGGCTTGCTCGGGAAGCCTGCGCCGGGGAGGTCTTGCCACCATGCCAAGACAGCGCGTCTGTCTCGGACGAGACCTGGGAGGGCCCTCCCGACCCCCAACAAGGACACGAGCTCCTTCCTTGCCCAGGGCAGCTCGCGCCGGGCCCCAGCCCGAGGAGGCACCTTCTCGGATGGCCGCGGCGATTCAACTGAAGAGCAGAGGGCTCCGCGCCGTCGAACAAGGCTCAACCACGAGGGCGCTCGACCTACCTTGTTGCCCTCGCTCAGGAGGACGAAAACGATGACCGAACCATGGGTACGGAGAAACCTCGCATGTCTTGCCACCGCCGCTGTCTCCCTCGGAGGATGCGGCCTTTCGCCCCCCGAGCAGGAGGCGCCGACGATTGTCGCCGCGCAGCAGCGGCTCGAAACGGGGGAATGTGGAGACGGTATATGTGATCTCGGAGAAGGCGGGGCCTGCGCCATCGACTGCGTGGGGACTGGATATTGCGGCGATGGGCAGTGCGATTCGGGCGAAACTTGCGGCAGCTGTGTCGATTGCGGACCCTGTGGGGGAACAGGAGGTGCGGGGGCAGGAGCAGGTG
>CAYLJT010000485.1:0-6805 GCA_964383995.1 uncultured Polyangiaceae bacterium | reverse complement strand
CGTCGAGGCCATTTATGCGCCGATCTATTACAACGCGATGGTGAACATCGCGCGCCAAGCCAAGGCCGCGGGCATCCCGGGCAACATGTTCGTGGGCGGCGATGGCTGGGACGCCGATCAGCTCTTGAAGGACGCGGGGGACGAAATGGAAGGCGCGTACTTCACCAACCACTACGCCCCCGACGTGCCCTGGCCCAACAGCCAGAAGTTCGTGGCCAAATACAAAGACCGCTTCAAGCGCGATCCGTCGAGCCTCGCGGCCATGGGCTACGACGCGGCCAAGGTCCTCGCCGACTCGATCGGGCGCGCCAAGGGCGATACGCCGCAAGCCATTCGCGATGCGATCGCCGAAACCAAGGGCTTTGAAGGCGCAACGGGCAACATCACGATCAACGCCGAGCGCAACGCCGACAAGCCGATGGTCATCGTGCAAATCAAAGAAAAGCGGTTTGCCTACTTCGCGGTCGTAGGTGGCTCGGCGCCAGCGCCGGCCCCGAGCGCAGCGGCCCCCGCCGAATCGGCCGCTCCCGCCGCTGGCTCGGCAGCTCCTGCCGCAGGCTCGGCCGCCCCCGCTGCAGGCTCCGCCGCTCCCACGAAATAGGCGGATAGGATAGGGCGACGATGTTGGAACGACTCGTTAGCGCGCTGATCACCGGCTTCGCGCAGGGCTCGATGATCGCCCTCGTCGCCCTTGGTTACACGATGGTTTACGGCATTTTGCAGCTCATCAACTTCGCCCACAGCGAAGTCTTCATGATGGGCGCGTTTGCCGGACTGTTCATCATGCTGGGCCTCGGCGGGACCGAATCGCCTTTGGTCGCGGGCGTCGCGGGCACCCTCGGCGCCATGGTTTTGGCCGGTATTTTGGGCGTGCTCGTCGAGCGCGTGGCCTATGCGCCCCTGCGCAAGCGCGGGCGCGGCGGCGCCAACAGCCGCATCACACCGCTCGTCACCGCCATCGGCATGAGCGTGTTCTTGCAGAACGTCGCGCAGTTCTTTTTCACCGCGCAATACCGTGGTTATCCGCAGCTTTTGCCGATCGAGAACACGCGCACGATCATCTTCATCACGGCCGTCGCGGTGATGGCGGCGCTGCAGTTCTTCATCACCAAGACCTGGGCGGGCAAGGCCATGCGCGCCCTCAGCATGAACGTCACCGCGGCGCGTTTGATGGGCATTCGCACAGGCCGCGTGATCTCGTTCACGTTCCTCACAGGCTCGGTGCTCGCGGCCCTCGGCGCGGTTCTCTATTGCCTCGATCAGTCCCAGGCCTACCCCACGATGGGCGTGGTGATCGGCACCCGCGCGTTCGTCGCCGCGGTCATCGGCGGCATCGGCTCCATCCCCGGCGCCATGCTCGGCGGCGTACTGATCGGCGTGATCGGCGAGATGACCAAGCTCACGCCCTATTCGGGCCTGCAAGACGTGCTGATTTTCATCGTGCTGATCGCCGTGTTGCTGGTGCGACCCACGGGCCTCTTGGGCCGCTCGGGCATCGAGAAGGTCTGAGCGGATGAAGCCGCTTTTGGGCGGCTTTTCGCATCGAGGAGGGCGGACGCGTGGGGTGCTCTGCGCTATCCTTCTCGCGTGACGCGCTATCTGCTTGCGGGCTGCCTAGGTCTAACCCTTGTCGGTTGCGGCTCGCCGCCCGCCAATTGGCCGAAGGGCGGGGCGGCCCTCGATATTCCGCGCGCGCGCTGGGCCAACGGCCCCTCGACGATCGACATCCTCCCCGACGGCCAGGTGTTGGTGAACGGCAACCCGGCGTACACGCTCGATCGCGCGGGACGCCTCGCGGATCTGGACGGCGACGCGGTGGCGCTGCTCGAAGCTGACGGCCACGTGACGGGCGAAGACGACGAGCCGATGGGTCAGGTGGGTTGGACCAACGCCGCGCGCGCAGGCGAAAGTACGGCCTGGATCTCGCTGCAACCCACGGGGCAGGTGGTGCGCTTCAACGACGACGGCGAAGCGGAGCCGTTTGGCATTTGGTTTGGCTGTGCGGTCTCACCGCGCGCGAGCCAAGCGTGCACGTTCGTCACGCACGTGCTCGCCGAGCGCATTCGCTCGCAGCCCGAAGACGCGCCGGTCTCCTTCGGCATCGGCATCGGCGTGGGCATTCCGATCCGATAAACGAAGGCGCAAGCTCGTTTCGCTCGAAGTGCCGTGGTAGCCCGAGCGGGTGGAGGCTCTCTCGCAAAAAGCTCCCGAGCTGAACGGCCCGCAGGCCGAGGCCGTGTCCCACGTGACGGGACCCCTGCTCGTGTTTGCCGGCGCCGGCAGCGGCAAAACGCGCGTCATCACCTACCGCATCGCCAACCTCGTGGCGGTCCACCGCGTGGCGCCCTACCGCATCCTCGCGGTCACCTTCACCAACAAAGCCGCGGGCGAAATGCGCGCTCGCCTCGACAAGCTGATCGGCGCCGACATCACGCGCGACCTGTGGGTCGGCACGTTTCACGCGACCTGCGTGCGCCTCTTGCGCAAGTACCACGACGCCGCCGGCCTCGAACGGGGCTTCGTGATCTACGACGACGCCGATCAACGCGCGGTGCTCACGCGCGTGATGAAGGAGCTCGACATCGACGATCGCCGCTACCCGGTGAAGACGATTTTGGGCCGCATTCACAAGGAAAAGCAGGAGGGTCGCGGCCCCGAGGACTACGTCGCCGACAGCTTCACGGGGGAGGTCGTGGCCCAATGCTTCGCGGAGTACGAGCGCCGCTTGCGCGAGGCGAGCGCCGTCGACTTCGAAGACTTGCTGCTCAAAATGCTTCACCTGGTGGAGGGCGAGGGCATCGTCGGCGAAGAGCTTCGGCGGCGCTTCGATCACGTGCTGGTCGACGAATTTCAAGACACGAACCAGGTGCAATACCGCTTGGTGCGCGCCTTCGTGGGGGCCAGCCAAAACCTGTGCGTGGTCGGCGACGACGACCAGAGCATCTACCGTTGGCGCGGCGCCGATGTGCGAAATATCCGCGGTTTTCGCAGGGATTTCCCGAGCGCCAAGGTGGTGAAGCTGGAAGAGAACTACCGCTCGTCGGGGCACATCGTCAAAGCCGCGCTCGGCGTCATCCGCCCCGCGCGCGACCGCGAACCGAAGGAGCTTTGGACCGCGCGACGCGACGGCGAGCCCGTGGTTTTGCTCGCCGCCGACAGCGAGCGCGACGAGGCCGCGTGGGTCGTCGAGCGCATCAAAGAGGCCATTTCGCGCGGCGTCGTGGCGAGCGACATCGCGGTCTTCTACCGCGTGCATGCCCAGTCGCGCGTGCTCGAAGATGTGATGCGCGCCGAGAACGTGCCCTACCAAATCATCGGCGGCGTACGCTTCTTCGAGCGCGCCGAAATCAAGGATTTGCTCGCCTATTTGCGCGTCATTTCCAACCCGCGCAGCGACGTCGACCTCCTGCGCATCATCAACGTGCCCGCGCGCAAGATCGGCTCGACCACCATCGAACGCTTGGTGGCCATGGCCGACGAACGGCGCTCCTCGCTCTACGACGCCATCGAGCCCTTGGTGGCCACAGGATCCATCGGAACAGCCGCCAAAAAGGCCCTGCTTTCGTTCCGCGATCTGATCCAAGCGCTGCTCCGCGAGGCCCGCGAGGCGAGCCCGCGCGAGCTGACCGAGGCCATCACCGAGCGCACGGGCTACGCGGCGCTGCTGCGCGACGAAGACACCGCCGAGGCCGACGCGCGCCTGCAAAACATCCAGGAGTTTCTCGGCTCTTTGGACGAATACGAGGTCGACGCCGAGGTCGAAGGGCAGACGCCGACGCTCGCCGGTTACCTCGAGCGCGTGAGCCTATCGGCCGACATCGACGGCCTCGAAGACGCGCCCCGCGTGGCGATGATGACGGTGCACGCGGCCAAGGGCCTGGAGTTTCACACGGTGTTTCTCACGGGCATGGAAGAAGAAATGTTCCCCTTCCGTGGCCTCGATCCGCAGCACGCCGAGGAGCTCGAAGAAGAGCGCCGCCTTTGCTACGTGGCCGTCACCCGCGCGCGCGAACGCCTGTTCATCAGCCACGCGCAACGCCGCATGGTCTTCGGCACCACGCGCTACGGCCTGCCGAGCCGCTTCCTCGGGGACCTACCGCAGGCCAGCCTGCGCCCCATGGCAACCTCGATGATGGGCGCCACGGCGGGCCTGCGCGAAGGCCTTGGCGCGAGCATCGCGCGGGCGCGCGACGTCTGGCGTCATCCCTTCGAGGGCGGCGCCAGCGCCCCACGTGGATCGATCAAACGGTTTGACCCCCAAGCAACCCAACGAGCCCCGGGCGAGCGCTTCGTCGAACGCGAAGACGGCCCGAGCCACGACGACGAAGGCGGCTCGTTCTCCAGCGGCTCCCGCGTCGAGCATGCGCGTTACGGCCAGGGCACCATCGTCCTGCTCGACCCCGGCGACGATCCGACGGCCACCGTCAAATTCCGCGGCTGGGGCGAAAAGCGCATCAAAGCACGGTTTTTAGTGCCCTCGCGATGAGCCCCTGCCCCGCCACCTGGGGTCGCACCGCCCACAACATCATCTGCTCCAGCGAGTGCCCCACGCGATCAGGCGCTGGCCGGCCCGAGAGGCGGCTCAAGGCCTCGACGTAGTAGGGCGAAAAGCGCAGTCGCCCAGGCAGCCGCGGCCAGGTCCGCGCCAAGAGCGCCTTGGTCTCTTCGAACGTCTTTGCCTCGCGCAGGCCCCAATCAAAGCCATATTCGGCGCGCAGTCGCGGCGGCAGCAGCCCCGCGGTCACGACCCGATAAACCCCCATCACGGGCCGCATCGCGGGGCGCGGCGCGGACAGGAGGAAGGTGGCAGTCTTCTTGGCGGTCGCCGTAACTGCCAGTTGGTCCGAGGCGAACATGCGTGCCACATAGCCTAGGAAGGAAGACCAGTCGCTGGGCACGCCGGCCGAAGGCACGCCAAAAAGCCCCGCAAAACGCAGCATCTCGATGTACATCACGTCTTTGTCGCGGAGCGAGAGCGGGCCCACGCCGATCTCATAGGCTATCACCGCC
This sequence comes from uncultured Polyangiaceae bacterium, assembly GCA_964383995.1. Lineage (GTDB taxonomy): Bacteria > Myxococcota_A > Polyangia > Polyangiales > Polyangiaceae > CAYLJT01. The sequence goes on along the minus strand of CAYLJT010000485.1, from coordinate 1,795 downwards.
GTCTCCATGAGGGTGGCAAACACCCAATACAGCGCCTCCGACTCATTGGCATGGTAGACATGCCCCTTGTCAAACCGCCCTGCCCGCTCTTCAATCGTCCCTTCGATGTGATCGTGGACGCGCCGAACGCGCTGGGCGGACGCCAGGGCCGCGTCCAGGTCCCCGAAGATCATGCCGAACACGTTCATGAAGGTGCGGTTGAAGCGCCCAATCGGGTCCGTCTGTGTCTTCGAGTGCTGTTGAATCGCGTGCGCTACGTAGGGGTGTGCGAGCTGCAGCAAGGCGGCCCGCCCCGCGCCAAAAAACACCACGTTTTCCCGGGCGACACGCCAGGTGACCGAGCTTGGCCCAAAGAGCCCTGCGCGGCGGTCGGCGACGTCGCGCGTCACCTCCTCGACGCGCCGCTCGAACGTGTCTCGGTCAACGAGCATGCAGCCGAGCGTAGCCTGGAAAGGAAGCCGTTGGGGCCCCTTCCGACCTACCCTGCGAGGGCCACCCGCAGCTTGTCGTAGATGCCACCAAACGCACCGTTGGAGAGCAGCGCCACGGTGTCTCCTGCCTTCGCCTCGCTGGCAATGCGCGCCACGATGGCGTCGACCGAAGAGGGTGCCTCCGCCCTGGTGCCATGGCTCTCCAGGTCGGCAACGATCTTGGCCACGTCGAGCCGTTCGTTCTCGGGAATATCGGGGCGCCCGACGGGCGCGAGCAGCACCCTCGTCGCCGGTTGAAAGGCCTTTCCATAGGCCTCCTGGTGGAGGGCGCGACAGGCCGTGGCGCTGCGTGGCTCGAACACGGCCCACAACGCCCCTTCCGGGTGCTTCGCCCGCAAGCCCCGCAACGTCTCCTCCACCGCGGTCGGGTGATGGGCAAAGTCGTCGTACACCCGCACGCCTTTCGCCTCGAACAAGAGGTCTTGCCTCCGCCGCACACCCAAGAACTTGGGCAAGGACGTCAGTGCGACATCGACGGGCACGCCAAAACCCTGGCAAACGGCCGCGATGGCCGCCGTCGCGTTGGCAATGTTGTAGGTACCGGACATGGGCAATACCGCCCTCCGCGCGTAGACGCCGCCTACATACAAATCGAACGACTGACCCTTTTCGTCGACGCCCGCGGGCGCCGCCAGCCAGTGCGGAGGCATGCCGTGGGTGTCCTGACCTTGCAAGGCGTACCATGCGATCTCCGCCTTGGCCCCGCGACAGACCTCCACCACCTTGGGATCGGCGGCGTTGGCCACGATCAAGCCGCCATCGGGCACGCGCTCGACGAAGCCCCGAAAGGCCGCCAAATAGGCCTCTTCCGTCGGGTAGATGTCAATGTGGTCGTGCTCAATCGAGGTGATAATCGCGACCTCTGGACGGTAATGCCAGAACTTCGGAGTCTTCTCGAAGAACGCCGTATCGTACTCGTCACCTTCCACGACGAACGGTGGGCGCCGCCCGCCCGCGGAGGCGAGGGGTAGCTTCTTTGAAGCGCCTTGTTCCGGAGGGCGGAAGCTCTCCTCGAAGTTCTTGGGGAGCCCACCCACCAAGAACCCTGGTTGTCGCCCTGCCGCGTCGAGCAAAAACGCCGTGAGCGTGCTGGTCGTGGTCTTGCCATGGGTGCCTCCCACGACGAGCGGCGAAGTTCCTTCCAACACATGCTCGGCCAGCGCGTGGGCCATCGAGGCGTAACGCAGGCCGCCGTCGATCGCCGCGCGCGCCACGACATTCGTAGATCGGCATACATTTCCGATCACCACGAGATCCGGTCGAGGCTCCAGGTGAGCGGGGTCGAAACCGGTGAAGAGGGGGAT
>CAYLJT010000484.1:0-6828 GCA_964383995.1 uncultured Polyangiaceae bacterium | reverse complement strand
ATCGAGAAGTACATCCTCGAAAACTTCGACATGCGCCCCAAGGCGATCATCGACCAGCTCGACCTGTTGAAGCCGATTTATCGGAAGACGGCCGCCTACGGTCACTTTGGCCGCGACGAGTTTTCGTGGGAGAAGACGGACCGTGCTGCGGGCATGCGCGACACGCTTTTGCCCAGCGCAGGCGCGGTCAAGGGCAAGCGTGGTGGTCGAAAGGCCGCCGCGGACGCCGCGAGCTGAATTTCCGAGCCTCGATTCGGGCGGCGCCCGGGGCGGGAAGCACGGCCCCGCCGCCGCCCCTTCGTGGACAGATCTCGCGAAATTCGCTAGTCTCATCCTTCGATTCTTCGAAGGACTGAGGCCCCATGGAATGGCACTCTTGGCGCATCCCCATAGGATGTGCTTTCGCCGTCGGCTTGGGCATCGCGTGCAGCGCGACGGCCGACGACAATGGCTTTTCGAGTGGTGGCGAGACCTCCGGAAATGGCGGTGACGACGGCGTCGGCGGCGATCTCGGCCTCACGACGTCATCGGGGGCAGGCGCGGGAATTTTGGGGGAAGAGCCGAAGTGTGACGGCGTGGATCCGAGCATCGACAACGATGCCGATGGCTGGACCGGCGCGGCGGGAGACTGCAACGATTGCACGGAGCAAATGAACCCGGGGGCACAGGATTACCCGGGCAACGCCATCGACGAAGATTGCAACGGCGCCAAAGACGACACGCCGGTTGGCTGCGATGCGGCGCTCGCCATCGATAGCCCCGACGCGTTCGACGCGGCACGCGCGATGGGCCTGTGCAAAATGCAGCAAAACGCGGGTTGGGGCTTGATTTCTGCGCGTTATGCGACGGCCGATGGGGGCACGTTGCCCGACAGTTTGGGGCACGGAATCTTGAGCACCTTCGGCCCGAACGTCGTGCCCCAAGAGGGCTCCAAGATGCTGGTGCTCTCCTCCGGCGCGGCCCGAACGCCCTCGGACGCCGGGTACATTTCGCCTGGCGGATACGACAAGTTCTACACATCGGGCTCGCCGCCGGGGTACCCGAAAGAGTCGCCCTCGTGCCCCGGGGTGATCACCGGGCAGCCCCACGATTCGGCGGCGCTCGAGCTAGTGATTCAGGCACCGACGAACGCCAAATCCCTGCATTTTAACCTGAATTTTTACACCTACGAGTTTCCGTATTTTATTTGCAGCACATACAACGACTTCTTCGTTGCGATGCTGTCTCCCACGCCCACGGGGCTCCCCGATGGGAACGTGTCCTTCGATTCCCAGGGCAACACCATCAGCGTCAACGCGGGGTTTCTCGAGGTGTGTCATCCCCAGGACGCGGGCGGGAAGAACTTCCCCTGCTCGCTTGGGCCGGCGGGCCTCGCGGGCACCGGGTTCGACGACGACACCAACAGCGCCGCCACCGGCTGGCTCGTGACCAACGCGCCCGTCGAGGACCCCGGAGGCAACATCACGCTGCTGTTCGCCATCTGGGACTCGGGCGACGGAATCCTCGATTCAACGGTGCTTTTGGACAATTTCGGGTTCGACGTCGAGGGCGCGCCGACCCAAACGACCCCCGTTCCACCGCCCAAATAGAGTCTTTTTGTCACGCCAATTCGCTCGCCTTAAATCGGAGAAACCATGCGGAACCTGTCGAATTTGCCTACTTGGACAACCCTCGCCGCGATTGCCCTAGGTGGAGCCTTGCTCGGCGTTGCATGCGCCGATTCCGGTGACACGAGCGGATTCGAAGCCGACAGCGCGACGACGTCCACCACGGGCGGTACCGGTGGTGCTTCGTCCTCGTCTTCCTCCGGGCAGGGTGGCGACATCATCTCGGGCCCCGCGACGGGCACGGGCGGCGGCACGTGCAACCCCGGAGCGAACGACGACGACGAGGACGGCGACGGTTTCACGGAGGCGGATGGCGATTGCAACGACTGCGATTCGGGCGTGAACCCTGACGCTGTGGAGGTCATCGCGGAGCCCGATGAGAACGGCAACACGCCGCCCGCTGCGGACGAAGACTGCGATGGCAAGATCGACGTGCTGGCGCCCCCCTGCGACGGCGCCATCGTGCAAAATACGCTCGATCCGATGGAGGCTGCGAAGGCCATCGGGGCCTGCAAGTTCGTGACGAAGGCGTCGTGGGTCATGGCCGACGGGCTTCCGCCGCCCGTCGATGCGACGAAGCTTGCGAACTATCACCTCGGCCACGGCGTGCTCCCCGATCTCGGGCCGAACAACCCTCCGCGCGAGGGCACGCAGTTGCTCGCGCTTTCGTCTGGAACCGCTCGAAAAGAAGGCGATCCGGAGTATGTGCACCGCAACTTCGACAAGGGCTACACGGGCAACGCGCCGTTCGGTTTCCCGAAGGAGAGCCCCTCTTGTCCGGGCATCACGACCGATGTTCCGCATGACGCGGCGGGCCTCGAGGTCGAGTTCAAACCGCCGTCGAACGCGCAGGGCGTGACCTTCGACTTCAACTTCTTCACGTTCGAGTGGCCGAAGTTCATCTGCACGAAGTTCAACGACTTCTTCGTCGCGATCATGACGCCGATTCCTGCCGGCCAGACCGATGGGAACATCTCGTTCGACATGGCGGGCAACCCCGTCAGCGTGAACAACGCGTTCCTCGATGCGTGTGGATGTCCCGCGGGGCCGCCTTGCACCGTGCCCCCCGGCGCGGGTCAAAAGACCTTCGATTGCACGCTTGGCAAGACGCTGCTCCAGGGCACCGACTTCGACAACGACGACACGAACCCGGGTTGGACCAACGGCGCGACCGGCTGGCTTCGCACGAGCGCGCCCGTTACCCCCGGCGTGAAGTTCAGCATTCGCTTCGTGACGTACGACTCGAGCGACGGCCAAGTCGACTCGACGACGCTCATCGACAACCTGCAGTGGTCGGCCAAGCCCGGCACCATTGAGACGATCATCCCCGATTGATTCGCCGGCGAGTCGACGGATGCGCGCGGCGTATTATGCTCCGCGCCGCGTGCGTCCTCGACTGTTGCTCTCCCTCGTGTTTGCGGCTGCGGCGCCGTTGCTTGCGCTCTGTTGCGACAACGGCGGTGCTAGCTCGTCCGGCTCCAGCGGCGGTGACGGTGGCCAAGGGGGTTGCCCAGTCGCCCCGACCGCGCTTTTTACGCTGACAATTACCGCTCAAGACGGGCCGATTCCGAGCGACACGCGGATCTTCGTGACGTGGAGCGCGGGGCCCGAGCCCGTGTTCGCGATGAACGATCCGTCGACCTGGGCGACCCTCGACGAGGGCGCCAACGTGGTGTGCAACGTCGACCGCCACAGCCCCCCGGAAGAGCCGCTCGATGCGCTCATTTGCGCGCTTTGGACGAGCGGCGCGACGAAGGTCCAGGTGTCCGCAGAGGGCTACGAAGACGTCGAAGAGACCTTCACTTCGCCGCAAAGTGAGCTGTGCGAAGGCCCTGTTCCTTCGAAGGTCGCGCTCACCCTGGTTCCAGAATCGGACGCCGGCGCTCGCTGAAATCCCACAAAATGTGGAGCGGCTGATAGGCTGGTAGGCCGGCCTACGGAGCCCCATGGCAGATCCGTCCAACGAGAGGTCGTCGACTCGACCGCCTTCTTTCGGCGACGCGCCGCCATCGTCGCGGCGGGACCCGCTCGTCGGCCGCGTGATTGCGCAACGATTCGAGATCTTGGGGCTGATCGCGCGGGGCGGGATGGGCGCGGTCTATCGAGCCAAACAGCTTCCGTTGGGGCGAATGTGCGCGGTGAAGGTGCTGAGCGTGGCCTTCGATCCCGACGAAGATCCGCAGTTTCAGCGCAGGTTTTTCCTCGAAGCGTCGGTGGCCGCGCGGCTCACGCACCCGAGCACGGTGCGCATCTTCGACTACGGTCAGGCCGAGGACGGCATCTATTTCATCGCGATGGAGCTCATCGAGGGCAAAACGCTTTTTCGCCTTCTGCGCGATGAGAACGGGCCCCTCGATCAGGACCTCGCTTGCCACATCGCGAAGCAGATCGCGCGCTCTCTGCGCGAGGCGCACGAGCTTTCGGTGGTGCACCGCGATCTCAAGCCGGGCAACATCTTGATCGTCGACCGACAGGGCGAACGGCCCGGTATCAAGGTGCTCGACTTCGGTCTCGTGAAGGACATGAGCGCCGAGCTTTCGCAGGTGACCCAGGCCGGGTTTCGCATGGGCTCCCCGAAGTACATGTCGCCGGAGCAGGTGTTGGGCGAGCCGGTCTCACCGCGCACCGACATCTATTCGCTCGGCGTGTTGCTGTTCGAAATGCTCACGGGCAGTCCGCCCTTCGACAAGAAGAAGGCCGCTCTCACCGCGACGGCGCACACGCGCGATCCCGTGCCGTCGTTGAACTCGGTGCGCCCTGAGCTGTCCCTGCGCCCGGGCCTCGAAGCGATCGTGATGCGCTGCTTGGAGAAGAAGCCGCACCGCCGGTTTTCCTCGATGCAAGACGTGCTCGACGCGCTGAAGATCGTGTCCGCCGACGAGACGGGCGAAGGGGCCCGCCCTTCGTACACGCCCCCCGCCCTCGACGCTCCAACCGTCACCGACGGCGCGCCAGCGAAGCCTCCGCCCTCCACGGACCCCGTCGTGACAGCGGCTCGATCCGCCCTCGCGGAGGCCGCGGCGCCGAGCTCGAAGCCTGCGCCGGCGGTGCCCTCGGAGAAGGCCCCGACGAGTCGCGTCAGGAGGCTCGTGCCGTCGCTCGTCGTGGCCTTCGCGGGCCTTTCGATGGGCCTCGTGGGGGCCATCATGATCGACGCACCGAACGCGGACTCGGTGGGCGCGCAGGCCGTGGCCGCCCCTGAGCTGCCGGCGTTGGTGGAAGCAAAAATCGTTGCAGATCAAACGAATGAGCCCAGCGCCCCGGTCGCCGCGCCGCCTCCCGCTCGCGTTCACATTACGAGCGATCCCGAAGGGGCCGCCGTGCTCGATGGGCCTCGGCGACTTTGCGAGGCCACGCCCTGCGATGTGTTGCGCTCGGACCTGCCGACGTCGCGCATCGGTTTCGAGAAGGTGGGCTACTACCCGACGTCGCTCGAGACGACGAGCGTTGGGGATACCGTGAGCGTGCGTCTTTATGCGGTGACGCAGGCCGAAAAGCCTCAAGCCGCCCCCGCGGGGAGCATGTTCCGACCGAGCCCCTATTGAGAGCTCAGAGGTTGCGCGGCTTGTTGAGCGCCTCGCTCACGGCAGCGGCGGTCGCGTCGACGAGGGGAACGACCTTCGCGTAGTCCATGCGCGTGGGCCCAAGGACGCCGACGGTGCCTGCGATGCGACCACGGTCGGTGTAGGGCGCGACGACCAGCGACAGATCGCCGGACGCGAGCTCACCCGCCTCCGAGCCGACGAACACCGTGGCCGCCCCCGCCGAGAGGGTTTTTTCGAGCAGGCTCACGATCTCTTCGCGCTCTTCGAGGGCACGAACGAGGCGCTTGAGGCGATCGACGTCGGCGTACTCGGGCAGGTCGATCAGGCGCGCCTGCCCTTCGAGCACGAACTCGCGCGGCCGCGTGACGTCGCTCACGGCCTCGTTGCCGAGGTGGAACGCGCGCCGACGCAGGGCGTCGATGCGCGTGCGCTCGTCCGCCAGGCGGCGCACGAAGATGTCTCGGACTTCGCCGAGCGTGCGCCCCTCGATGACGTCGGCGAGGAGGTTGTGGACGCGCACGAGCTCGTCGTCGCCGAGGGCCTCGTCGACCTGCAAGAAGCGGTTTTCGACGTGGCCGTTCGAGAAGACGATGACGGCGAGCACCTGCCCGGGGCGGGTCGGGATGAAGCGAAGTTGCTGTAGGGTTCGGAGGTCGCCGTTGGGGCGCCCGATGACCGCGGCGGCCCCGGTGAGCTCGGACAAAACCCTGCCGGTCTCGCGCAGCGGGTCTTCGGCGACGGCGTAGATCTCGGCGAAGCGCGCGCCCAGACGGGCCTGATCTTCGGGGGAGATGCTGCGCGCATCGATCAGCGTGTCGATGAAGGTTCGCAGGGCTCGATCGGTGGGGATACGGCCCGCGGAGGTGTGCGGTTGTTTGAGAAACCCCGCCTCTTCGAGGTCCGCGAGCACGTTGCGGATGCTGGCTGCGGAGAGGTCGAGACCGTACTTTCGCGCGAGCGTGCGGCTGCCGACGGGGGCGCCGGTGGCGATGAACTCGGTCACCACGGCGAGCAGTATTTTTCGCGAACGATGGGAAAGTTCGCTCATTTTGCCTCGAAAGAGAAAGCCTAGGGGGCTCGCGCGGGTCCGTCAAACGCCCGTCCTTGGCTTGCTGCTAACGTGCTCGAAGGCGGTGCGCTTGGCGAAATGCGCGTCGAACGATGCGCCGCTTAGGCGGGTACGTGCGAGGTCCCTATGTTAGCTTCAGCAGCGATGGCACGCGTTGTTTCCCCCACGAAAAAGGCCCCCCAAGGCCGCCCTCGCTCCGGCACGGCGGGGGCGATGCTCTCGCTCCTCGCGCTTGTTCTCGCGTTCTCCGTCGCTGGCTGCCCCTGCGCGCAGACGGTCACCGATCTGAGCCCGGGCCTTCGTTGGTGGCTGTTCTCGAATTTCGGCGCCAGCCGCATTTGCCCCGAAATGCTCAAGCGCGGCGTGGCCCTGCGCCTCGCCGATCGCGCCCCCGCCATCGGGCGCTTCTTCCCCGTGCAGTGCTCGTACAACGTCGATGACGCGCGACAGACCGTCGCCGTTCACTTCGCAGGCACGGGCTACGCTTTCATGTCCCCCGCCAAGCGCGTGGGTTTCTCGGCCACCGCCTCGGTCGAATACCGCCCCGACTTTCAAATCGCTGGCGACGACGTGTACGTGTGGGGCCGCCTCAACCGCATCATTCAAG
>CAYLJT010000483.1:0-6835 GCA_964383995.1 uncultured Polyangiaceae bacterium | reverse complement strand
CATCAACAGGGCCAAATCGAGCACGATCGGCGCGGCCAGGATCGAGTCGCGGCACAGGAAGTCGACCTTCATTTGCATGGGATAGCCGAGCCACCCAAACAGATCGATGTTGTCCCAACCCTCCTTGGCGTCGCCCCGCGGGGGGTAGTATTCGATTCGAACCTTGTGAAATAGCTTACCGTACAGGTCGGGGTAGACACTGGGCTGAAGGATGTACTCGAGCACGCCTAGCTTCGAGACCTCTTTGGTCTTGAAGTTGTCCGGGTCGTCGAGCACCTCGCCGTCGCGATTGCCGAGGATGTTGGTGGAGAACCAGCCTGCCAAGCCCAACATACGGGCCTTGAGGCCGGGGGCCACAATGGTCTTCATCAAGGTCTGTCCGGTCTTGAAGTCTTTGCCGGCGATAGGCACGCTGTTTTCGCGGGCAAGGTCCCAGACCGCGGGGAAGTCGACGGTGAGGTTGGGGGCACCGTTGGCGAAGGGCACGCCCTCTTTCAGACACGCCCAGGCGTACACTTGCGAGTTCGAGATGCCGGGATCGTCGCGGCGAAGCCCCTCTTCGAAGGCCTCGATGGACTGATGCACCTCGCTCGGCGCGGCGTAGATCTCCGTCGAGCCACACCACACGGCGACCGCCCGATCGCAGCCCTTTTCTTTGAGGAACGTACGGATGTCTTGGCGCACGGCCTCGACCTTGTCGGCCTTCGAGCCCTCGGTCTTGACGTGAGTGCCGTGGAGGCGCTTGACGTACTCGGGGTAAAAGACAGCCTTCATGGGCGTAACGGCGGCAAGCTCGTCGCGCACCGCCTCGATGTGGTGCCCTTCGAGCACCGCCGCGTGCTTGGCGGCTTCGTAGGCGTTGTCGGGGAAGAGGTCCCAGCCGCCGAACTCGACCTGATCGAGCGACGCGAGGGGGACGAAGTCTTTGATCATCGGCGAGCGATTGTCGGTGCGCTTACCGAGCCGAATGGTGCCTAGCTGCGTTAGCGAGCCGAAGGGCTGCCCCAGGCCCTTTCGCGCGAGGAACGTGCCCGCGATGGTCGTGGTCGACACGGCACCCAAGCCCGGAAGAAGGATCCCAAGCTTTCCTTCGGGCTTTTTGATCTCATTCGGCTGCTTCACAAAAGGCTCCTTATGGACGGGTCGCCGCTGCGAACGGCAGGCCAACCCGCGCGGGGGCCCTCTCTAGCGAAACATCCGACCGGCGGCGAGCCTCCCCGCGCTTTGTCGAACTGCGCGCCGTTCATTGGGCTATTTCCCGCGTGATGCCAGCCCCCCATGGCGCACGAGGCGCCGTGCTCTCCATCGATCAGGGAACGACCAGCGTGCGCGCGACGGTCGTGGGCGCCGATCTTTTGCCCATTTCTAGCGCGTCCGCGCCGGTTCCACGCACGTTTCCGGCCCCTGGCTGGGTAGACGTCGACGCCGAGCTCGTGGTGCGAACGACCGAAAACGTCGCCGCCGAAGCCCTCGCGCAGACCGAAGTGCCCGTGCTCGCGCTTGGCCTCGCCAATCAAGGCGAGACCGTCTTGGTGTGGGACAGGCGCACGGGTGTGCCGCTGGCGCCCGCCATCGTGTGGCAATGCCGGCGGACCGAGGAGAGCGCGAGAGAGATGGCCGAGCGCGCCGACACGGCGTGGGTCAGCGACGCCACGGGCTTGCCCATCGATCCCTATTTTTCGGCCACAAAGATCGCATGGCTCCTCGATCACCTGCCGGGCGCGCGGGAGCGTGCTGCGCGCGGCGAGCTGTGCGCGGGGACGCTCGACACCTTCACGCTTTTTCGTTTGTCGAACGGCCGCCTCTTCGTGACCGACCCTTCCACGGCCTGCCGTACCTTGCTCGCCGATCTCGCGACGGGGCGCTTTTCTCCGAAGCTTTGTGAGCTGTTTGGGGTGCCCTTCGGCCTCTTGCCGGAGGTCGTCGCGAGCGACGCGGACCTCGGCGCCGTGCGTATCGCGGGGCGCGAGATCCCTGTGCGCGCGATCCTGTGCGATCAACCGTCGGCCCTGCTCGGCACCGGCTGCCTTGCCCCCGGCGACGTCAAATGCACCTATGGAACAGGGGCTTTTTTGCAGGTGAGCACGGGCGCATCGCCGGCCCCGACCTCGCCCCGCGACGGCTTGCTGCGCAGCATCGCGTGGGAACGGCGCGGCGCGCGCAGCTATTTGCTCGAAGGCAGTGTGCTCGCCGCGGGGGACGTCGTGACCTGGCTACAGAGCCTGGGAATGCTCGGAGAAGCCCGAGAAATCGAGGATATTTTGCGCACGCTTCCGGACTCGGGCGGGGTGCTCTTCGCGCCCGCTTTGACCGGGCTCGGCGCGCCGCGCTGGTCGGGCGAGACGCGCGGCACGCTGCTCGGTCTCTCGCGCGGCGTGCGGCGCGAGCACATCGTGCGTGCGGCGCTCGAAGGAATAGCGCATCAGGTCGCCGACGTGCTCGACGTCGCCGCATCGGTATTTCAAGGGGATTTGGGCGCGCTTCGCGCGGACGGTGGGCTGTCTGCCTCGCGTGAATTTCTTGCTCTGCAAGCGGACCTCACGGGCACGACGGTGGCGTGTGCCGAAGCAGGCGAGGCCACGACCCGCGGCGTGGCGGCCCTCGCCGCCGAAGGCGCTGGCCTTATCGACTCGCTCGAAGGCGCGCTCCAGCGCCTCACCACAACGACCATTTCGCCGCGCCTCGACCGCTTTGCGCGCGAGCGCTTGCGGCTTCGACATCGACGCTTGCTCGACCTCGCGACCTCCGACGCAACCCTGAGCCTCGTCCACGAGGCCGCCGAAGGCGCCACCCTCACCGAAGAGCCACAGCCGTGAAAAACGCGACGCAAATCCACGACGAGCACATGCATCTTCGACCCCACGGCGTGTCGCCGCTGCCCAAACACCGCCTCGCGCCCATGCGTGACGCGTGCGTGGCCAAGGGCGTAGCGATGGGCCTGCGCGAGCACGCCCCCCTTCCGAAGCGCTACCAGCTCGGCCCGGACGGCGACTACTTGTTCTGCATGCGGCCCGATGAGGTCGACGGCTTCTTGAGCGAGCTCGAAGGCAGCGGCGTGGCGGTGGGCTTCGAGGTCGATCACATCGACGGCTGCGAAGACGAAACACGCGCCATCGTGGACGAGCTTCGCGATCGCGCGCGCGCCCGGGGCATCGCGTTCGGCGGGCTCACGGGCTCGGTGCACTTCATCCACGGTCGCGTCCCCGATCTCGATCCCGACGTCGACAAGGGCGGCATCCCCCACATCCTGTGCGACTACCTGGAGACGGTCATGGTGGCCCACGTCGCCGACCATGGTCCCGAAGCCACGATCCGAGACTATTTCTCCTCGGTGCGCGCGTCGATTCGCACCGGGCTCTACGACGTCATCGGGCACCTCGAGCTTTTGCGCAAATGGGACCGGCAGGACGAGCGCGGAGTATCGACGCTTTTCGGCGATCATGAAGCGCTTTATGAAGAAGAGCGCGACCTTACCATCGCCCTCGCCGGCGAGGCCGACGTGATCCTCGAGTACAACACCGCCGGGCGCGACATCGTGATCGGGCGCCCCTACCTGAGCGACGACGCCGTGCGCGCGTGCGTGCGCCATGGTGTCAAGATCGCGCTGTCGTCGGACGCACACACCCCCAAGCAGGTAGGCCGCTACTTCGACGACGCGGTTCTCAAGCTGCGAAGCCTCGGGGTCAACGCGCTGTGGGCGGCGCGAGACGGCGAACGCATACGGACTTCGTTATAGAAGCGCGCGCCCCGGGGGGTGTGGCGAAGGGGCGGGGTGCGCAATCCCTTTCGCACAAAAGCGCTGGCTTTCGAATTGCCAAGGAGAGGTTCCGATGCTTCGCAACCTGCCACCCAGCCTCCCCTCCCGGAAGCGACCGTGCGCGGGTTCCATTCTCCCCGGGCTTAAAGCGCCGAGCTTGGGGGGTGTTGTAAATTTGCAACAGTGTGACGGCAGGCGACACCCTGGTGTCGTGGTCAATTCGCCGTTTCGAAAAGGATTTGTTGCATTTCCAGGAAGCGTGGTACGGGGGCGCCGGCTTGTCGTGTGGCGAGAAACTTCACACGACGTATGTGCTCGACCTCGGTCGGGCCTCTTGCGTGGGTTTCATCATGGCTGAAGGAAAAAAGCTCGAGCGCGCCATCGTACTTGCAGCAGGCATGGGCTCGCGGCTCGTGAGCGGCGAAAAGTACCCCAAGCCCTTGAAGCCCATCTATTCGGTCCCCCTCCTCGTGCGCATCCTGCGCACCCTTCAAGACGAAGGCATCCGCGAGGCGGTGATCGTCACGGGCCACCTCGGCGAAGAGCTGCGGGCCGCCCTGTTGTCCGAGCCTTCGTTGGTGCTCTCGCTCTTCTTCGTCAAGAACGAGCACTTTACGCTGAAAAACGGCGTTTCGCTGTTGGCCGCGAAAGACTGGGTCGTCGATAACACCCTGCTCACGATGGCCGATCACCTTTATTCGCCGGAGATTGTGCGCCGCCTGCGCTCCTTCGAGATGCCCCGCGGTGCCTCGGCCCTCGCGGTCGACTACGACGTCGAGCGCTGCTTCGACATCGACGACGCCACCAAGGTCTGCGTCGATCAAGGGCGCATCTCCGATATCAACAAAGAGCTTGTGAGCTACGACGCCATCGACACGGGCGTCTTCCGCATCGGCAAGGAGCTGGTGCACGAGCTCGAAGCCATCTTCGATCGCACGGGCGACTGCTCGCTGTCCGATGGCGTCCGTGCCCTCGCAAAGCGCGGCCGCTTCTTCGCGTGCGACGCGGGCGAAGCGCGCTGGATCGATGTGGACACGCCCGACGCCATGCAGCGCGCCGAGGCGATGATTCGCGTGTTCGGCGACGCCCTGGGCGACGAGCCCGCAGCCTCCGATGGACGCATGGATCCCGAGGCGATCGAGCAGTTCGCGCCGACCTGGGTACGCGCCGCGCACCCCTACAAAGAGAGCCACTTCGAGATCGCCGCGCAGCGCACCGACGTTTTGCGCATGATGTCGAACGAGAGCCCCTTCGCGCCCAGTCCCCGCGTGATTCAGGCGGTAGTCGAGGCGGCGACCATGGGAAATCTCTACCCTGCAGGCCAAAACGACCTGCGCAGGCGCCTCGGCGAGCGCGAGGGCATGGACGAAAACCATGTGCTGCTCGGGGCCGGCTCCACCGAGCTCATCGACCTGATCGTGCGCACCTTCGTCGCCCCCGGCGAAGAGGTCGTGATCAACGTGCCGACCTTCTCCATGTACGAAGCGCGCACGCGCACCGTCGGCGGTATCCCGGTCCTCGTGGGTCTCGATGACGACTCGGAGCTCGACGTCGCGAAGCTCGTCGCCTCGGTCACCGAGCGCACGAAGCTGGTGTTTATTTGCACCCCCAACAATCCCACGGGAAACCGCATGCAAGAGGCCGCGTTGCGGCGGGTTTTGCGGTTGGGGCTGCCGACGGTCCTCGACGAGGCCTACTACGAGCTCGGCGACGACGCCGAGTCGCTCTCCTACATGCTCGCCGAGTACCCCAACGCGATCATCATGCGCACCTTCTCGAAGGCCTTTGGTTTGGCCGGAATGCGCATTGGCTACGCGATCGCGAACCCGGTGCTCATCAAGCTCCTCTCGCGCGTCAAGATCCCGTGGAACCTGCCCACCGTGGCCATCGCGGCCGCTCTCGCGGGCCTCGAAGACGTGGCCGAGCAAGAGGCGCGGCTCGCCCTTCTGCGCGACGGGCGGGCGCGGCTCATCCGCGAAATCGGCGCGCTGCCCAACGTTACCGCGATGTCGAGCGAGGGTAACTTCGTGCTCGTCGACCTCGGTGCCCGCGGCGTGTCCTCCGAGCACGTCGTCGCGCGCATGTTGACCCAAGGCATCTTGGTGCGGTCCTTGACCACGCACCACGCGCAAAAGAGCCTGATTCGCATCACTGTGGGCACGCCCGAGCAGAACGAGCGCTGCATCCAGGTGCTGACGCGTGTGCTCGCCGAGATGGCCGCCACACCCCGCACGTTCGCGGCCTCCGCGGCCGTCGCAAAGTAACACGCGGACCCGCGTGCCAAACGTGGCGAAGGCGTCCGAGATCGAATAGAACGCCCCGCCATGATTGTCGAAACCCGCACGAAGCTCGAGGACCTGAAGCGGCGCTACGCAGCGCTAAGGGGGCATCTTTGACGTCCCCCGGCTTGAGCGTCAGCTCGAAGATCTGAACCAGCGCTCGCTCGTCCCGGGCTTCTGGAACAACAACGAAGCCGCACAAAAAGTGCTGCGGAAGCGGTCCGAGGTGGAGGCCAAGATCGAGCTCGCAGCCAAGCTCGGCCGCGACATCGACGACGCCTCCGAATTCTTGGAGCTGGGGGCTGCCGAGGGCGACGAGCACGCCGTGGCCGACGCCGCTGCGCAGGCCGATGCGATCGACGATCGCCTGCGCAAGGCCGAGCTCGAGCGCATGCTCTCCGGGCCTGCGGATCACGCGAACGCCATCGTCACGATTCACCCGGGCGCGGGGGGCACCGACGCCAAAGACTGGGCTTCGATGCTGATGCGCATGTACCTGAGGTGGTGCGAGCGCCGCGGGTACAAGACCGAAATCATCGACTTTCAAGAGGCGGACGAGGCCGGGATCGACGCGGTCTCCTTCACGGTGACAGGCGACCACGCGTACGGTCGCTTGCGCAGCGAAGTGGGCGTACATCGCCTGGTCCGCATGAGCCCCTTCAACGCCGATCACACGCGCCAGACGGCCTTCGCGGCGGTCGAGGTGGTGCCCGATCTGGACGACGACATCGACATCGAGATCAACGAAAAGGACATCGAGATCACGACCATGCGTGCCGGCGGCAAGGGCGGCCAAAAC
>CAYLJT010000482.1:0-6838 GCA_964383995.1 uncultured Polyangiaceae bacterium | reverse complement strand
GAGGTGGGCAGTCTGTCCAAGATTCTGCGGGTGGTCGGTCGACGGGCGTGGTCCGACGGCGGCTCGGGCGCTGTCATGAGCGAGCCCTTGCCGTTCACCACCCTACCCATCGGCTACGCCAACGCCTTCGGCGGCCCGGGCTACGCGCGAAACCCCGTAGGTAAAGGTTTTTCGGGGGTCGAGCTACCCAACGTGGAGCATGCGGGTCAGCTGATCCGCGCGCGCCGCGACGACCCGGGTCCGGCGGGCTTGGGCCCTTTGTCGTCGTCGTGGTCACCTCGCAGCGAAAAGGTCGGCAAGGAGTACGGGCCGGCGTGGCGCAAAGAGCGGGCGCCGTTTTACGCCCAGGACTTCGATTTCAGCTACTTCAATTCGGCCCCCTCCGATCAACAAATCGACGGGTTTTTGCGGGGAGACGAGCTCGTCACCTTCCAGAATTTGCACCCGCAAGCGGCTCTCTTCTCGCTGCACCTTCCCGCCTTGCGGGTGCGCGCCTTCGTCAACGACGTCAAGGGGCGCTTTCGCGAGGTCGCCATGGGCCTCGACACGCTCTTCGCCGACCTGATCGAAGAGCGCTTGTACCTGACCTGGCGTGGTCTCGACGCGGTCGAAAACGACGATCTGGAAGACGTGCTGACCTTGCTCGTGGCGTCCGAGCCGCTCGCCAGCGCGCCCCTCTCGGAGTCCCACTACCGCGGCCTTTTGGCGGCCTTCGAGGCCGATCCACTGGGGCTTGCGGGGGTCTTCTCCGAAGACAAGCAGGCCGAGGTGGACGCCCTGAAAGCGCGCTTGGCCGAGCACACCGCGGCGGGGGGCACGGCTCCGCCCAAGGTGCCCGAAGGGCCCGCTCCCGATCCCATTACGGCGCTGTTTCGCGAGCGCTTGGCTAGCTTGCCAGGCTCCTTTGCGGGGGCCAACGACACCGACGCGGCGCTCGCCCGCACCATGGCCGAGGTCACCGGCAAGGCGCCGCCCGAGGTCAGTCAACCGCTCTTGGCCGGGCTGACGGTCCCCGTTGCAGCTCCCAAGGTCGCGCCGCCCAAGGCTCCGGCGGTCTCCCTACGACCGGGCGGGCCGCCGCCGGCCGAGGCGGCGTCGGCGGTCGAAGCGGCGCTGAGTAACCTCGCCGAGCTGCGGCGCAAGGTGGCCGAGCGCCCCCAGCGCGAAGGGGAAGGGTCGGACGAAATTCGCGCCCTCGAAGGGCAGCTCGGCGCCGCCGTGGAGAAGCTCGAGAAGGAGCCGTTTTTCCGGCAAATGCGCAGTCGCCCAGCGCCCAAGGAGCCGGGGCCGCACGCCGATCTGAGCGGTCAGGACTACCATGGTAGAAACCTCCGGGGCGTGGATCTGCGTGGCGCGAACCTGCGCGACGCCGACCTGTCCGAGGCCGACCTGACCGGCGCAAAGCTCCAGGGAGCTTGCCTCGACGGTGCCATTTTGGTGGCCGCCTGCCTCGCCGGAGCCGACCTGACCGGGGCCGATCTGACCCTGTGCAACGCCTCGCAAATCCGCGCAGAAAAGGCGATTTTTCGCGACGTGACGCTCGACCGCGCCTGGTTGAAAGAGGCGCTCCTCTCCGGCGCGGTGTTGGCCGGCGCTCGGGGCAAGTTCACCTTCTTGCCGGCCTGCGATCTGACCTCGGTCGACGCCACCGGCCTCGAACTGGAAGACGCCTTCGCGCGCAAGGCCAGCTTGGAAGGCGCCAACCTCTCCAAGAGCACGCTGCGCCGCTGCTACTTCCTCGATGTCTCCGCCAAGGGGCTGTCGCTCCGCGACGGACGCCTCGACCGCACGAGCTTTGCCGGAGCCGACCTCGGCGGGGCAAGCTTCGCAGAGACGCGGGGAGACCGCAGCATTTGGCTGCGCGCCAAGCTCGACGGGGCCTCCTTCGCCGAGTGCCTTCTGCCGCGCGCCATGTTCCTCGGCGCGACGGGTCAAAAGGTAAGCTTCTGGCGGGCCTACCTGCGCGAGGCGCGCTTCTTCCGCGCGACCCTCGCCGAGAGCGACTTCACGGAGGCCAACCTGGTGGCCGTCGACTTCACCCGCGCCACGCTGCGAAAGGGCCGCTTTCGCGGCGCCAACCTGTACGACGCCAAGCTCCGCCAGGCGGCCGGGGAGGGCTGCGACTTCAGCGATGCCAACTTGACCCGCGCGCAGCTGGAGGAGTCATGACAGGGGGCCTCAGCGGCGACCTCGTGGAGGCGGCTGTCCAGGCCGGTCGCTCCTTCGCGGGCGAGACCTTGTCGCGCCTCGATTTGTCCGGCAAAGACCTGCGCGGGGCGCGCTTCGACGGCTGTCTCTTTTACGACGTGTCTCTCGAAGGAGCCAACCTGGAAGGCGCGAGCCTCGAAGGTGCCCAGCTCGTGCGCGTGCGCGGGGCCCGGGCCGTACTTGCCCATGCCAACCTGAAGGGCCTCGTGGCGCCCGAAGTGGACCTGTCCGGTGCGCGCCTCGCGGGCGCCGATCTGACCTCCGCCAAGCTCCTGCGCGCCAACCTGAGCGAGGCCGACCTGAGCGGCTGTCAGCTCGCACAGGGGAGCCTCGCCGGGGCCCTGTTGAGCGGGGCGTGTCTCGGACAGGCGACCGTCGATGGGACGAGCCTGGACGGCGCCAACCTGGACGATGCTCTCCTGGAAGGGGCCACGCTGAAGAACGTATCGGCGGCCAACGCCTCGCTTCGCGAGGCCAACCTGTCCAACGCGCGGCTGGAAAACGTCATGCTCTCGCGCGCGCTGCTCTCCAACGCCATCCTCTCCGGAGCCACCCTGGAAGGCGTCCTGCTCGGCGGCGGCGATTTGCGTGGGGCGAAGCTGCCCCAACGGGCGGAGCGGACGAGCTTTGCCGGGGCCCAGCTCGGCGAGCGGCCCGACTTCTCCGGCGCCGTGCTGCGCCTGTGCGACCTCTCCGAGCTCGACTTGGCGGGGGCCTCGTTCCGGGGCGCAGACCTTTCGGGCTCCACGCTGCGCGGGGCCCGCTTGGTCGGCGCCGACCTTACCGGGGCCACCCTGGAACGCTGCGACCTTACCGGATGTGATCTGCGGACGTCCTTGCTTCAGGGGGTCAACCTTCGGTTGACGGTCCTACGTGGGGCCCAGTTGGCGGGCCTCGATCTGGCCGGTTTTAGCCTGGAAATGCTGGTGCTCAGCGAGGCCAACCTGCAAAACGCCAACCTGGAAGGGGCTTGTCTCGAACGCTGTGTCGCAGACAAAGTCGACCTGTCCGGGGCCAACCTCACGCGCACCACCTTGCGCAGCATGTCCATGCGCCAGGCCGTCCTGCGGGGGGCGAAGCTCGAACGCACGGTGTTTTCCACGGTCAACCTCTCGGGGGTCGACTGCCACGAGCTTCACCTTGCGGGCCTCTCGCTCCGCCGGTGCTTCTTCCGAGGCTCGGACCTGGCCGGCATGAACCTCTCCGGTTGTGACCTGACCGAGGCGGGCTTCGAAGGGGCCGACCTGCGGCGTGCCAACCTTGCCGGCGCGACCCTGGCGAGGGCCAACTTCAAGGGCGCGCGGCTGGAGCTCGCGCAACTGAGCGAGGTCCAGGGCAAGGGCGCTTTTTTTGGCGAGGCGCTGCTGTCGGGCGCCAAAATCGAGCGCGCCAAACTGCGCAATACCACGTTTGCCGAGGCCACCCTGGAAGCTACCAATTTTTCCAAGAGCGACCTGCGCGAGTCGAACCTCGTGCGAGCGCGGGCGCGGGGAGCCTCGTTTGTCGGAGCGCGGCTGAGCTACAGCGATCTTTCCTACGCCGACGTCAACGACGCCGACCTGCGCGACGCCGACCTCGCCGGAGCGAACGTGCACGGTCTGAGCGACAAAGGCGCTTTGTGGACGGGCGCGAGCCTGTCCGGCGTGCGCCGCACCGACCTCGAACGCCTCGAAGCGGATGCCTGGATGCCCCCTGGAATGAAAGGAGCCCTATGAATCAAGCTCGCAAAATCAGCTCGCTTCCCCTCGCCGACGCGGGCGACTACCTGGGACCCGGCCGCGTGACCCAGATGGCGCCGGGGGAGCTGACGGTCGAGCTGCGGGACGGGCGATCGACCCCCGCCACCATGGCCCTGGCCTACCCCTACGCCCCGCAGGTAGGCGACGTGCTGCTCGTGATCGGCAAGGGCGAGGAGCACTACGTCATCGGCGTCATCCATGGCACAGGTCAGGCGACCCTGGCATTTCAGGGAGCGGTCGATCTGCGCGCGGAGGGAGGGCCGCTGACGCTGTCGAGCGATCAAGGCGTGACGCTACGCGGACCGTCGGTGGAGGTGGAGACCCCCCGGCTCCAGGTGTTCGCGGAGTCCATCGTGGAGCGTTGCACCTCGCTCTTTACCCGCGTGTTCGGGGCCCTCGACCTGCGCGCGGGGGACGTGCGCACGGTGGTGGAAGGCGACTCTTTTACCACGGCGAAGAACGCGTCCATCGTCACCGAGGAAGCCATGACCATCAACGGCGACGAGATTCACCTGGGCTGAGAAAGGCGCGTCATGCTCCCCGCATCCAACCGTGGTCTTGGGTCGAACCTGTGCTTCCCCGACGTCTGCGCCACACCGCCGATGGGGGTGCCGATTCCTTACCCCAACCTTGCCATGAACGCCATGGCCGCCCCGTTCGCCATCAAGACCTTTCTTACCAACGTCAACGCCCTGAACCTAGGCTCCTTCATCTCCATGACCTATGGCGATCAAGCGGGCTCCATGAGCCCTTTCATGGGTCCCGGGCAGTTCACGATGGGCTCCCCCAACGTGTTCGTCGAAGGTCTGCCCGCCATCCGCTTGCTCTCCTCCGCCACCGGCAACAACATGATAGCGCCCTTGGGAGCCGCGCTCTATCCCAGCCTGACCAACGTATTTTTCAACCACGCCGCGGCGCCCGCCGTGGGAGATGTCAGCGCCAAGGAGCTGTCGACGCTGGCGCGAGCCATGTCGCGCGTGGACGACGTCGAGGTGGTGGGGTGCGAAGGGGACGAGGGCATGTTGCGCATTCGTCTCTTCACGACGCGGCTACCTTCCCGGGCGCACATGGCGATTCGGCGGCTCAGGCAGGCAGGAGCGCAGCGCTTGCTGCTCGACCTGCGGGGCTGCCCCGGAGGTGACCTCCATGCCGCGTTGGACCTGGCAAGCGATTTCTTACCCGAAGGCACGCTGCTGGCGCGGCTCGTCGACGGCGACGGTGACGAGACCGAGGTGGTCTCGCGCAACCCGGCGCCCTGCGATCTACCCATCACGCTGTGGGTAGACGGGGACACGGCGTCGGCGGCCGAGGCGTTTGCGGGGTGCTTGAAGCTCTCCGGGCGAGCCACGTTGCGCGGCTCACGCACGCGCGGCAAGGGCACCGTAGAGGCCGTGCTGGCCGGCGAAGAAGGGCGCCCCGCGCGCTACGCCAGCGTCCTGCGCGTGCGGCTCGCCGACGGTGGGGAGATCGAGGGCCAAGGCATCTGCCCTTGAAACCAGGGCGCCACGGTCGGCCTTAGCGCGAGCAGCGGATGCCGCGGTATTGGTTGGCTTCGTAGGAGTAGTTGTTCGAGCGGTCGTTGTTGCCGTCGAAGTCGAGGTCGGGCAGGTGCACATGGGCGATGGCGCCGCCGCCGCGAAATAGCTTGGTCGGCGCGCTGACGAGGTTGAGGCAGTTGCTGCCGCAGGGGGACGGCAAGACCGGCCCGGTCGACCAGTAGTCACGCAGCCAGGCGGCCGCGTTGCCGAGCAGATCGTGGTGACCCCACTTGGCAACCCCCAGGGGGAAGCTCCCGACGTCCAGGATGTCGCCCGGATCGCACTGACCCACCACCGTGTTGCCTCCGCCGTCGCCGTCGCCCGTGCAGTCGTACGACGCGTAGCTGGCGTCGGTGGCCGTGTTGCCCCAGGGGCGGAGCCGCTGCTCGGTTCCTCCGCTCCAGGCATAGCTGTACTCCAGATCGGTGGGTAGACGACCGCCATCCCAAATGCAGAATGCGTAGGCGATTTGCCAGCTCACGCAGACGATGGGCTTCTTTTCGTTGGCCCCCGGTTGGTCGGTCCAGGTGCCGAAGCCGGACGGGCAAAACACGCTGTTCGTGAGCACGGTCTTGAGGGCCGGCGTGTCGAGGGGCAGCTTGGTGGTGTCGCTGTTGGTCCAGCCGCTGTTCGCCGCATAAGGATAGGCCCCCGAGCCGACCGCGGGGGGCGACTGCTGCGTGCCCTTGCCCGCCTGCAGAAACTTACGAAAACGTCCGACGGTGACCGAGTAGATGTCCATTTCGTAGTCCGAAATGGTGGCCGTGTCGTTGGGCGTGTTGTTGCGTAGGAAGGTCCCGCCGGGCACCTTGGGGTGAGCGCAGCACGGTCCGGGGGTCGAGCCGCAGTCGACGCCCGTCCCGACGCCGCCGCCCTGGCAGCTCAACGGCGTGGTGCACAGGCCGTTGACGCAGATACCGTACAGGCAGTCCGTTCCCGTCGTGCAGGCATTGCCGTCGGCGCACCCGGGGCACGCTCCGCCGCCGCAGTCGATGCCGGTCTCGCTGCCGTTCTTGATGTTGTCGTTGCACAGCGTCCCCTGACATACGCTCGCCGTACACACCTGGCTCTGGCAGTCGCTCGACACCACGCAGGGGTTGCCCGTTCCGCACGCGGGACAGGTGCCGCCACCGCAGTCGATCCCCGTCTCGGCGCCGTTCTTGATGCCGTCGTTGCAGCCCGCGGCCTGGCAAACGAGGCTTTGACAGACGCCGCTCAGGCAGTCGGTCGCGGTAAGGCAGGCGAGCCCGTTGCCACACGCGCCGCACGCCGCGCCGCCGCAATCGGTGGCGGTCTCGCTGCCATTCTTGACGCCATCGTTGCACGCGGGCGCCTTGCACGTGACGTTGCACA
>CAYLJT010000481.1:0-6844 GCA_964383995.1 uncultured Polyangiaceae bacterium | reverse complement strand
AGAGTCGACGTGTCATGTCGACGAGCTCCGGATCCGGCCCTTCGTCGAGAGTTGGCGTCATGGGCTCCAGCGCCATCCCGCAAAGAGGACAGCTCCCAGGCTTGTCCGTCACGATCTCCGGGTGCATCGGGCAGGTGTACTTGGTGCCCGGGGGAGCCACTTTGGGCGGCGGCGGCGGCGCATGCTCGGCGTATTTGGCCGGATCCGCCTTGAACTTCTCAAGGCACTTCGGGTTGCAGAAATAGTGCGTCTTGCCCCCTTCGACATGCGTGTGCTTCGCTGTCGCGATAGACACGTTCATACCGCACACGGGGTCTTTCGCTGTGGCCAGGTACTTCGGTGGGTCCGACGTAAAGGCCTCCCGGCAACACGACGCGCAAAAGTAGTGCTTCTTCCCCGTGCTCCAGCATCTCCGCGGTCTCGATAGGCACCTTCATCCCGCAAACAGGGTCTTTGGCGAGCGTCGGTGTGGTTCCCTGGCTCATAGGGGCGGATGCGTGCATGATTTTTCTCCTACCCCCAGGACGCAGCCCCTGCCACCCCATTACAGCGATTCGTCGAACCGGCCCCCGGGCCGCGAAAACCGATGTCCTGCTAGGGAAACTCCAAGGGCACGTTCACGTTCACCGGTTTGCCCGGAGGACGGACGCTCAGGCTCAAGGGGTTTTTCATCAGGCACTCCGCGACGTCGGGCCGCGCCGCGTTGCGCATCATGTTGACCTCGTAGCGAATCAGCTTGCCGTCCGCGGAGAAGCCCATCGACAGGGCATATTTGCCGAGGGCAGGCTCGGGGATCGCGGCGATGAGCGGAGCCCAGCAGCGTTTGGCAAGGTCAGCCTTCTTCGTGGCGACCACTTTGGATGCCTCAACGGTGGCGGCCTCGACCTCAGCCTCCGTCGGCGCGACCGTGGCCGCAGGAACGGGTATGGGTGGCAGGGTGGCCGGCGCGTTGGCGGTCGTGAGAGGGGGCTCGTTCGGCGTCGGTGCCGTCTCCGCCGGGGCCTCGACTTTGGCGGGCGGCGGAGCCACGGCCTGACTCTTCAAGCCAAGGTAGTGGGCAATCGCAATAATGATGCACCCAAGGAGCACTGCGGCGGCAATGACGTTGTTGCCTTTCACGAAATCACCCTAGCACGACGGAAGCCCCCGTGACGCACAGGCGCCCTGCGCCGCGGCTGCGGGGGAGGAATCGACAAAAAAATTCGCACCACCGTGGCCCTGCCGTGCGCGCAAGGGGCGCTCGACGAAGCCGGAAACGGTGGTGCGAAGCGGTCAGATGTCCGAGACAACGTCAGAACGCGAACGCTGAAACGAAGCTCTGGTGGTTGTCGTTCCAGAAGGTCGCGTTCGTGCCGCCTTGCGTGAGCGCACCGCACAAGCCGACGTTGTACGTGCCCACGCCCGGCGTCGGAATGACGTAGGTCAGGGTGAAGGGGAGGCGGACCGCGCTCGTGACGTGGATGTTTTGGATCGAGGTGCCGTACACGGTCGTCACGGTGCAAATAGCCAGGTTCAGGGCGCCAGCGCCGCCCGCGTTGGTGGTGCCCATCGCCGCGGTCGCACTGACATAGATGCTTTGCGTGGCCGTGGTGGTGGTGACGACGGCCGTGCCACCCAAGTCGTAGAAGAGCGTTCCGCCCGCAGACACCGTTGGCGAGGCCACGACCCCCTGCGCGGATTTCATGGTCGACGTGGGGCCCGTGGCGCCGGTGGCGCCGGTTGCACCGGTGGCACCGGTAGCGCCCGTCGCGCCGTTGGCGCCATTGGCACCGGCTGGCCCCGCCGGCCCCGCCGCACCGGTAGCGCCTGCCGCGCCCGTCGCTCCGGCGGGACCGGTGGCGCCCACGGAGCCCTGGGGACCTTGGGGGCCTGCCACGCCCTGCGGCCCGGCGACGCCCTGCGGACCCTGAACGCCCTGGGCCCCCTGGGAGCCTGTCGCACCGGTTGCCCCCGCGACGCCTTGCGGACCTTGAGCTCCCGTCGCCCCGGTGGCGCCGGTAGCGCCGGCGGCGCCCGTGGCGCCTGCGGGACCTTGAACGCCCGCAGGACCTGCGGCGCCGGCGGCGCCCTGCGGACCTTGCGCGCCCGTCGCGCCCGCGGCACCCGTTGCGCCGGTGGCTCCCGTTGCTCCTGCGGCGCCGGTCGCCCCGGCGGGCCCTGCGGCGCCGGTCGCTCCGGCGGGCCCGGCGGCGCCGGTGGCCCCTGCGGGGCCCATGGCGCCGGTGGCGCCGGTTGGGCCCACGGTGCCCTGCGGTCCTTGGGGTCCCTGAGGTCCCTGTGGCCCCTGCGGCCCTTGCAGGCCAACGGGGCTTCCGACCCACTGACCTGTAGAATTGACCACAGGCCCGTACCCGGCGATATCGATCGAAGTCGGGTGGATGGCGCCGTTTACGTCATTGGCCAACATGGCATAAGGCACACTGGCCACCTCGGCGCGCGGCGTCATCTCGGCCTCTCCCTCCATCGTAATGCCGAGATAGCGAGTCGAGCCATCGAAGGTGGTCGCGTCGAAGGCCGAGATCGAGCCGAGCTGAACGGAGAAATAGCCCTCATCGAAGGCGATCGAGTGGACCTCGCTCCAAATGGGCACCGCCGCATTGGGCGAGTCGTAGATGGCAAACGTCACGTCGATCGTCGAAGTAACGGGCTTTTGCGCGTTGTCGTAGAGGCGGCCCTGATGGGTAATCGTCACGGGCACGGCTGCGCTCGCCAAAGCACCCCACGACCCGATCGTCAACGCGCCTGCGACTGCCAAACACCGAACAATCGTTCTACGCCTCATCATGGTAAGCTCCCGTTTGCTCCGACAAGCCCGCCCTGAAGGCGGTAACCCGCTGACGTCATTGGACCCTGATTCTGTGTGGGCTGACCCATGGTGAACACCATCGTGTAGCCCGCGCTCTTCGTCACCGTGCCACTGTTTACGAGCTGCGTCTGGGACGCGCCGGTCTCCGCGACGGCCCCGCCGCCACCGCCGCTGCCGTTGCCGCCGGTGCCGCCACCGCCCATACCGCCCATGCCGCCGCCGCTGCTGGTCGACGTCGTTGACGTCGGGCCTTCGCCGCCGGTGCCTCCGCCGCCGCTCCCGGATGTGCTGCTGGTCGAGCCCCGGGACGACGACGCTTGGTCGCCATCTCCCCCGCTACAACCCGCCGCCCAGACACCCGCAAGCAACAGCGAAAGCGCGACTGCGCAGGCATTTCTGCGACCCTGAGTCATTGGAAGACCTCCGTCTCGCGCATTCGATTTGAGTAGAGCGCCGAAGCTGTCCAATTCTCAACACGTTTTTTCAGCCGCGCACACTTTCTTCGCTCTCGCTGCACCCGCCCTCGGCATCGTTATTGAAGTGCCTAACCTTCAACTCCACGAGCCAAAACAACGGCCCCTCGCGAGCAAGGTGTCTAAACGTTGGCTTCCTCGCCAACCGTCGACCTCGCCCCGCCGGCTCAGGGGGGGATGCAGCAGAACGTGGTCGGTAGGATCGGAGTGACGGTGCCCGTCGACGACACGGTGCTTTTCGGACACGTGCCACCCGTGGGCGCGCCCGTGATCTCGCTCGTCCAGCCGTAGATGCCGGGGTTACCGATGATGTCGTAACAAGTGCCCGCCTCGAACTTGCCCACTTCGCTCAAGCACACGCCAATCGCTGGGTCGTCGTAGAGATGCACAGTGAGCTTGCACGTGCCGCCGGTGGCCGTGCCGCAGGTGCACGCGGTGCAATCCCGCGAATCGTCGTAGTCTTCGTAGAACGTGTGCGATAGTTGGTAAGCCCCCGAGGGGCATTCGTCGGTGCCAGTCTTCGCGACACACAAGCCCCCATCGAAGGGCGTCTCGGCCCGGGGCACGCACACTTTGCCGCCGGAACAGCCGCTTCCCGTCTTCGTCGCCTTGCAGGCCTTGCCCTCGAACTTCCACGTGGGCGGATCGGGATCGGGCACACCGCCCGTGGGCGTGCACGTGCCTTGAGAGACAACGGGCTGGAGGCTGCTAATCGACTTGTTGCACGACAAGCCCACGCAGGTCTGCCCGGCCGGCAGCGATTCGTTGTGGAGGCAGACGCCGCCCCAGGGGTCGGGGACGGTCAGTGAGATGAGGTTCGTCGCGGCCTGGCCACAGGGTTGATTGGACACTTGCATGGGCTGATTGCCGCCTTTGCTGGGGTCCAGATCGCCCTTGAGCTCACAGGTCTGATCGTTGGGCGGGGCGCAGCCGCAGGCCGAGCAATTGGCATCTCCGAAGACGGGTTGTTCGTTGCCCTGATAAGCAGTCGTCGGCGCCGCGCTCGGGCACGGAGGAGCCGTCTCGGGATCGCCTCGGTAGAGCGCCATGTAGCCAAAGCTGCCCCAGCCCGCCGGGGCCTGGTCGACACACACGTAGCCTTCGGTGCAGTCGGGGTCCTCGCAATCGATCTTGTCGTCGCCATCGTTGTCGATGTCGTCGAGGCAGTCGGACTCGACCTGGGGCGCCGAGCCACCACCGCCGACCGAGCTCGTGGAGGTGGTCGTACCCGTGCTCGTCGCGCCGCCGTTCGAGGTTCCGCTTGACGACGCCCCGCCTTGTCCGCCACCGACCCCATCGAAGGCGTAGTCGGGGTAGAAGCAAGCCGCTGGAAAAAGCGGCAAAAGAAGCGACAAAGACAGCCAGAACGATCGTTGGTTCACGGGTCGAGCCCAGAAGCATATCACGGCTTTCGCACAAACCACCTTTCTTGCCGCCGCGGCGCCAGGTCCATCGTCGTCCCCGGCCCGCCGGACGGCGTCGCGCAGCCGTTTTCGCCCCCCGCCGCCCGCGCGGCGCGACTTTTTCGGCCCGCATGTCCGTCGCCCTCCGGGCGAGGTCCCCGAGCCGTTCGGGGCGGTCTTCGCGAAAACCCTGCACTGAAATTCCGGCACAAAGGCCCTTCCGCGCGAATCCTTCGGGGTACCGATCCCTGCGCGGTTGTCCGGCTACGCCGCAAACCGTGCGGCGCTGCGCGCCGTATGCGCGTCGTGCTCCGCCAGGTGCCCGCGAAAAGCGGACAGTTTGCCCGATCTCGCCTAGCGCGGGCGTTGGCGCAGGGGTTGCGGTGGCGCGCCGATCGTGAGCATTTCCGCCGAGCAGGAGATAGGTGACGAGAAAAACGTCCTCGGAACCGGTCTCTCTCTCCCCCTCTACGCAGCCATCGTCGTTTTCTCCGTGACCCTCTTTCTGGTGTGGGGAGGGCCGCTCTGGACGGCCCCACGGGCGTCGTCCCACGTCGCTCGCTTCGCCGTCTCCTACTTGGCGGTCGTGCCCGTCGCCGCGGCGCTCTTGCTGGCCCTCGGACGCTTCTCGCTGACGCGCCTCGTGACGACGACCGCCACCTCGTGGGGCATCAAGCTCGTCATCACGTCGCTGCTCTATTTCGGCCTCGCGCCGAGCACGTCGGCCCATTTGGAGGCCGCTGCGCCCTCCGCCCCGCGGCCGCCGACGGAGGCCTCGGCGAGCTACGAAGCCGCGCCGACCGTCTTCAAATACGGCGCGATCCGCGGCTCATTCAGGCCAAACCCTGGCCAGCACGCGCTGGTTTATCTGGAGGCGCCGGCCGCCGGCCTGGCCTCTTCCGACACGACCAGCGTCGACCTGAGCGTCACCGGCTCCAGCTACGACGTGCCCCTGGCGTTGGCTCATGTGGGCGATCGCGTGGCCATCAAGAACAACGACGCCTCGCTCCACACGGCGCACATCTACCAAGACGGGCGCAGCGTCGAGAACACCCCGGTCCCCGTGGGCAAGGTCGCGCTCGTGCTGCGTTCGTCCGAGACAGGCGTCCACGAGATCCGTTGCGACAACCACCCCGACGAGCGCGCGACGATCCTCGTCGTCGACCATCCCTACGCCGCGCTGCTCGACCAGGATGGTCAGTTCCAATTCGACCGCGTGCCCACGGGGGATGTCAAGGTCCGACTCCTCGTCGTGCCCCCCGGCGCGGCCCGAACCGATGAAACAATCGTGACCGTTCGTGCGGGAGAGACAAGCACGCTCGAGCTCAACCCCTGACGTCAGCTCACTTCCTCGCCCACGCAAAACGTGGGTGAAAACGTCGTGGAGCGGTCCTTCGCGACGAGCCCAAAACCCAGTCGAAAAACAGCGAAAGATGCGACGAACTACCATCATAGCAACACTCGGGGCGCTCTCGCTCGTCTCGTGCGGTGGCGACGATTCATGGGCGCCGGACAGGCTCCTCGAAGGAGGTGGTGGCACCCCGGAAGAGCAGCAGCTCGCACGCGGCCAAATGGCCTACAGCACGTATTGCGTCGGCTGCCATGGCGAACAGGGAGACGGCGAGGGGCCTTCGGCCCGCTTCCTGAACCCCAAGCCCCGCGATTTCCGCAAGGGCAAGCTCAAGTTCGCCAGCGTTCCGGCCAACGAAACGCCCCGCGACGAGGACTACGTCCGCGTCATCACGAACGGCCTCCATGGCACCTCCATGCCGTCGTGGAGGTTGATCCCGGAGAGCGGTGTCCGAGACATCGTGGCCTACATCAAGACCTTCACACCGGATCGCAAGAACCCCGGCGGGGCGATGGCGATTCCCCCCGATCCCTGGACGAAGAAGCCCGAAAAAGGCATCGAGGAAGGGGAGAAGCTCTACAACGGACTGGCCGCCTGCCTCAACTGCCACCCCGCCTATTCTTCCCACGAGGACATCGCTGCGGCCATGAAGGCGTACGATATCGCGGTGACGGGCTTCCGGCCCAACCTGTACGCTTCGGAGACGAAGGACAGCGATTGGGGCGCACCGATCACGCCACCGGATTTCTGGCGTGATCCTGTCAAGAGCGGCTCCAAGAAGGAAGACATCGTGCGCGTGATCGCGACGGGC
>CAYLJT010000480.1:0-6845 GCA_964383995.1 uncultured Polyangiaceae bacterium | reverse complement strand
CCCGCGTGGGAAAACACCGTCGGGTTGAAGCCGCTCTCGACGAGCGACAGCCAGAGCAGATCCTCGGGGGCGCCTTGCTCGCGCAAGGCCTTGCGGATCGCGGCGCCGTAGCGCCCGCTCTTTTTGATCCACACGGCGACCTCGCCGCGCCCGCGTTTGTCGTTTTTGTAATACTCGAGGTAGCGCACCACCCGCGCGTCCCAGCGCACGGGGATATCGGGCATTTCAAGGTTTTTCAGCCACGCAAGGTCGACCACCGGCGCCGGATCGGGGGCCCGGCTCGGCGCACCGTCGGGGGGCAGGCCGGAGGCGAGCACGCTCGGTTCGTCGCCTCCGCCGAGCGTGTCGGAGGGCCAGGGCACGCCGTCGCCGGGCTGGGGAAAAAGGGCCCGATCGATCTCGCGCATGGCAGAAAGCTCGGGGGACTCGTCGACCATGCTGCCGGGCGGGGTGCTGGTGCCGGCGATCACGCGGCGAACCGCTTCGTCGGGCTGACCCGGCTCGCTGCCGGGCTTGCGCGGGGCCTTCTTGGCGGGAGCCGGCGTGGCCTTCTTGGCCGCGGGCTTGGCGGGCTTCGCAGCGGACTTGCTTGGCTTGGCGGGCTTGGCCGGGGTCTTCGGCGCCGCGTCTTCCTTCGCAACCGCGGCTTTCGTAGCCTGTTTGCCCGTGTTTTGCGCGAGGGCCGCGGGCGCCAGCCCGAGCAGAAGCCCGAATGCCAGCGTCGCTACCACCCAGGGGCTTCGGGTGCCAAACGGCCGCATTGGGGAGACTTTCGCATCGCGACGAAAAGGGGTCAACTTCGCGGTCAACGGCGCCAACCCCCTTGGGCGGCTCGTGGCTCGGAGATAACCTCCCGCGCCCATGTCGACCCGCGGAGCGCCCAAGCTCGAATACGACTGCACGAAGTGCGTGGCCTATTGCTGTTCGATTTACGAACGCGTCGAAGTCAAGGCCAAAGACCTCAAGCGTTTGGCCCGGTATTTTGGCGTGACCGAGGCCGTCGCCAGCAAGAAGTACACAAAA
Organism: uncultured Polyangiaceae bacterium; assembly: GCA_964383995.1. Classification (GTDB taxonomy): domain Bacteria; phylum Myxococcota_A; class Polyangia; order Polyangiales; family Polyangiaceae; genus CAYLJT01. The sequence goes on along the minus strand of CAYLJT010000480.1, from coordinate 5,822 downwards.
CTCCACGGCAAAGAGCGCATCTTGCGCCGAACGCCCGACGTCATCTTCGAGAAAACCTGCATGTTTCTCGATCAAAAAACGCGCGGTTGCACCATCTACGACGCCCGCCCCGCGGTGTGCCGCGAATATCCAGGCGAAAAACGCTGCGGCTACTACGACGTCTTGGGCTTCGAGCAGCGGGTCCAAGACGACGAGACGGTCGTGCCCATCGTGCGGCTGGTGTTCAAGAAAAAAAGCAAAAAGACGCAGACGGTGCAGTTGAAATAGCCTGAAACGCGAATGTCTCGCGCCCGTACGACCTTTCCCTTAGAATGAAAATCGAGGCGCTTTCCTCGTCGGAAAGCCCCCTCGCTCGGAGGCTAGGAGACGCGATGGAAGCAGGCAGGCCAGGCGGCGGCGCGAAGCCCACCGACATCCTGCCGCCCGGGGCGGTGATCGGCGGCAAATACCGTATCGAGCGCGCGCTCGGCGCGGGCGCCATGGGGGCCGTTTTCACGGCGACCCACGTGGGGACGGGTCGCAAAGTCGCGGTCAAGGTCGTGACGGGCGAGCTCGCCCGCGAAGACCTCGTGGCGCGTTTTCAGCGCGAGGCGAGGGCCGCCGGCGTCATCGAGACCCAGCACATCACCCAGGTCATGGACACCGGCGTCGACGACGCTTCGGGCCTCCCGTACCTGGTCATGGAGCTGCTGAACGGCGAAGACCTGCAGCAGCTCCTCAAGCGCATGGGGCCCATCGCCCCCGAGCTCGCGCTGCGCATCGTCGCCCAGGCTTGTCTTGGCCTGCAAAAGGCCCACGAGGCCAACGTCGTTCACCGCGACATCAAGCCCGCCAACCTCTTTCTCGCGCGGCGCGACGCCGGCGAAATCATCGTAAAGCTGCTCGATTTCGGCATCGCGAAGGTGGTCATGGACCACGCGCAAGAGACCGACAGCGCGTCGATGACGCGCACGGGCAGCATGCTCGGCTCGCCGCTCTACATGTCCCCGGAGCAGGCCCGCGGCGTCAAAGACATCGATCAACGCGCCGATATCTGGTCCCTCGGCATCGTGCTCTACCAGGCCCTGTCGGGCAAAACGCCCTACCACCACATCACCGCGCTGGGCGAGCTCATCATCGCCATCTGCTCCGTTCCACCGCGGCCTATTCAGGAGATCGCGCCGTGGGTCCCGCGCGAGGTCGCGGCCATCGTGCACTGGGCGCTGCGCATCGATCGCAACGAGCGCTTTCAATCGGCGCAGGCCATGTTCCAGGCGGTTCGGGCCCTCTTGCCCTACGGCTGGAACGTCGGCGAAGAGATGCTCGTCCCGTTGACGGAGGGGCAGAAGGCGATGACCGAGCCGCTGCTCACGTCTTCGGCGGCGGGGCCGGCGCCGATGGCGGTGCCCACGGGCCGTCATCCTTCGGCGGCCGCGCTCGGCATGTCCCTCGCGGGGGGTCCTGGCGGAGCGCTCACGTCCGCGGCGCGCACGTCCTCCGTCGACCCAACGGCCACCGCGTCGACGATGACGCAAACCTCGGTCGGTCTGGCCCAGCGCCCCTCCCGCGTGCCGCTGATCGTGAGCGCCGTGGTGGCGCTCGGCGTTTTGACGGGCGGCGGTGTGTACTTCCTCGCCGGAACACCGCGTCCGCCCACCGAGGCCGTACCGGCCGCGCTCCCCCCGCCCACGCCGACGCCCACCGCGACCGCGTCCGAAGCGCCCACGGTCACGCCCGTCGCCGAGGCCGAGCGCCGCGTGAAGCTCGTGGTCTTCCCGCCCGACGCCACGGTCGAGGTCGATGGCGCGTCGGTCCCGGTAAAAGACGGCATCGTCGAGCTGACGGGCGTCCTCGGCGCGACGAAGCGCGTGCACATTTCCAAGGGCACGCTGAGCAGTGACGAAGACGTCGCCATCACCGACTCGGGGCCGCTGCCCCCCAAAGTCGAGCTCGACATCCCGAAGGCCGGGGGCCGTCCCCAGGCCCCCGTCGGCAACACCACGACGGGCTCACCAACCCCCGCCAAAACGACGTCCACCACGCCAAGTGGCGTCAAAGACACGTTCGAATAACCGCCCGAGCCATGATCTTGCGATCCTTCAGATTGCGGGGGTCCTTCCGCACAAGGCCCCTTGTCCCGGTCCTCATTGCCAGTTTGCTACCGCTCGGAACACCGGTGGTGTACGCCCAAACGCCGCCCGCGGCGGGCGCCGAAGCCCCCGCCGCAGCGCCTGAGGCCGCCCCGGCCAAGACCCCTGAGCAGCTCAAAGACGAGGCACGCGCTCGTTTTCAAAGGGGTCTCCAGCTCCTACGCGAAGAAGCTTGGGCCCCCGCCCTGGCCGAGTTTTTAGCCTCGAGGACGCTCTTTCCTACCCGCGCGGCCACCACCAATGCCGGTGTCAGCCTGCGCAAACTCCAGCGCTACGACGAGTCTCTGGCCATGTACGAGACGTTGTTGCGCGAGTTTCCGGATCTGCCCGACGCCGACAAGGTCGAAGCCCAAAGGGCCATTGCCGAGCTGCGCGCGCTGGTCGGTACGGTCGAAGTCACGGCCGCCGAGCCCGGCGCCATGATCGTCATCGACGGCCGCGAGCGCGCCGAATTCCCGACCATCGAGCCTTTGCGCGTCAACGCGGGCTCACACACGGTGCGTGTCTTCAAAGAGGGCTACGAGCCCTTCGAGACACGGGTCGACGTGGCCGGTGGTCAGACGGCCGGCGTGTCCGCCAAGCTCCGCGCCCTCGCCGAGTCGGGGCGCCTCAAGGTCGTCGAACAGACAGGCAAGGCCCTCGACGTGGTGGTCGACAACGTCACCGTTGGCAAGACGCCCTGGGAAGGTCTGCTAGGCGTCGGCGATCACACCGTGGTGCTGCGCGGCGAAGAAGGCAAGACCGGCACGGCCCCCGCGCGCGTGAAGGTTAAGAAGACCGAGACAGCTTCCATCGTCCTGCGCGCCGAAGAGCTCGACGCCAGCCTGCGCATCGAGCCTGTGCCGGTGAGCGCCGTCGTTTCGATCGACGCCGTGCCCGTGGGAGCAGGTCAGTGGGTAGGTCGTCTGCGCTCGGGCGATCACCGCATCGAGGCCTCCGCCGACGGCTTCTTGAGCGTCACCAAGACCGTCAACCTTGCCAAGAACGAGCACCAGAACATCAAGCTCGAGCTCGACCGCGACGAAGAGGCCCCCGTGTGGCGCAAGCCCTCCAAGGTGACCTTCGAGCTGCGAGGCGGTCTACCGTTCGGGCCTTCCCTCGGCGGTGCCCCCAGCGACGGCTGCGGCTCGGGCTGCTCCGCGAACCTGGCGTTGGGTGGATTCGGCTCGCTGCTCGGCACCTACGAGCTCGGCAACGGCTTTGGCATCGGCCTGTCCGCCGGCTACCTGGGCATCGCGCAGAAGACCACCGGACACGACGGCGATCTTACCCCTGCCGTCAACCTTGCCGTCCGCCCGGCGAGCCTCAACGACGACATCGGCATGGGAGGCTTTTTGCTGGGCGCCCTCGCCGGCCTCCACTTCGGCGAGACCTTCCCGATCACGGCAAGGGTAGGCGTAGGCGGCTATTTCGCCTCGCTCCGCACCATCCGCGACGGCAGCTTCACGGCGCGCAACGGCGAGACGGTCGACCTGAAAGCCATCGAGCAAAAAACGAGCAGCACCTACGTCTACATCGACCCCGAGGTGCGCGTCGGCTACCGCATCGCAAGCGACGTGGAGGTGGCGGTGGGCCTCTCGGGCCTGATGTTGATCGCGCCCTCCACGCCCACCTGGGACGACACCGACCAGGTCGACGCGGGGCCCGACGGCATTGGCACCTATTCGGACGACGCGCTCACCGGCTCGTTCGTGTTCTTGCCGATGCCTACCGTGGGTCTGCGTTACGACTACTGACCCGAGCGGAGGCTCTCCTTCGGGCCCAAACGAGCCGCTCGGGGGCACCTTGCTTTGCTGTGTGGGGAGTTGAAGGCTACCCGATCGGGTAGCCTTCTCGATCGTCCTCGTGGGGGAGGCGCCGGCCTCCCCCTTGGGGCGCTAGGTGCCTGTCAGGCCGCCCGCCGACGCCGGCGAGCCAGCGCCGTTAGCCCGAGCAGGACGCCGACCGCGAAGAAGCCGTCGTTGTCGCCGGTAACCGAGCAACTGCTGCCACCTTGCAGCTCGTACGACTTGGGCTCCGCAGCGCCGCCGCCAGCGCCGCCTTCGTTGCCGCCACCGGTGCCGCCGCCGCTTCCACCTTCGTTGCCGCCGCCGGTGCCGCCACCCGCGCCGCCGCCGCCACCTTGCCCGGTGGTGTCGCAGGCGTCGCCGACCATGTCGTTGTCCGCGTCTTCTTGACCCGGGTTGGCGACCAGCGGGCAGTTGTCCGAGACATCGAGCACGCCGTCGTCGTCGTCGTCGTCGTCGCAGGCGTCGCCCGCCAGATCGCGGTCGGTGTCCGTTTGATCGTTGACGATCAGCGGGCAGTTGTCGTTGACGTCCAGGGTGCCGTCGTCGTCGTCGTCGCTGTCGCAGGCGTCGCCCTGCAGGTCGCCGTCGGTGTCGAGCTGGGCGTCTTCGTTCGGGCCGTTCGGCACGAAGATGCAGTTGTCCGGCGCCGAGTCGAGCACGCCGTCGCCGTCGGTGTCGTCCTCGCAGGCGTCGCCCACCAGGTCGCCGTCGGTGTCCGCCTGATCGACGTTGTCGACGAGCGGGCAGTTGTCCGAGACATTGTCGAAGCCGTCGCCGTCGATGTCGGGGTCACACGCGTCACCGCCGTCGATGTCACCACCCGCGTTGGCGTCCATGTCCAGATCGAGCTGGTCGTCGTTCGCCACGAAGATGCAGTTGTCGTTCACGTCGAGGAACGCGTCGTTGTCGTCGTTGGGGTCGCACACGTCGCCGGCGCCGTCGCCGTCGTTGTTCTCCTGCCCCGGGTTGGCGTTGATGTCGCAGTTGTCGGCGGAGTTGATGAGCCCGTCACCGTCGTAATCGAAGTTCGGATCGCAGGCGTCGCCGATGCCGTTGTTGTCGACATCTTCCTGGAGGGGGTTATACACGCTCGGACAGATGTCCACGTCGTCGGTGAACCCGTCGCCGTCGACGTCGTTGCTGCACGGAGGAACCGTCGCCGCCGGGTCGAACGGACAGCCGTCGGCGCCGTCGAGGACGCCGTCGTTGTCCGAGTCCGGATCGCGGTAGTTGACCAGGCCGTCGTTGTCCGTATCGAGCGTCGGTGCGGTCAAAAGGTCCGCGTCCTCGGCCTCGGCAATGTCGGGTAGGCCGTCGTTGTCGCTGTCGGTCTCCACGGCGTCGGGGATGTTGTCGTTGTCGGCGTCGAGCGGGTTGGCCGGGTTGCCCACCTCGTCCTTGTCGGCGATCGTGTCGCCGTCCGAGTCGCGCAGGATCGAGTTGGTGCCCGCCTGGGCCTCCTCCGCGTCGGTCAGACCGTCGGCGTCGTCGTCCAGATCGCAGGCGTCGCCGAGGCTGTCGCCCGCGACGAAGGAGCCACCCGCCGTAAAGCCGAAGTCGCTGTTCTCTTGCAGGTTGTTGGGGATGAACTGGCAGTTATCGACGACGTCGAGCACGCTGTCGTTGTCGTCGTCGGGGTCGCAGGCGTCGCCCAGGCTGTCACCGTCGTTGTTGAGCTGGTTCGCGTTCGAGACGATCTGGCAGTTGTCCGCACCGTCCATGATGCCATCGTTGTCGTCGTCGGGGTCGCACGTGTCGCCGCCGCCCCCCGCCGCCTCGCTGTCACCGTCGGTATTCGTCTGGGTGGAGTTCGCGAGGAACACGCAGTTGTCGCTCACGTCAGGCACGCCGTCGTTGTCGTCGTCCGAATCGCAGACGTCGCCCTGGCTGTCGCCGTCGTTGT
>CAYLJT010000479.1:0-6847 GCA_964383995.1 uncultured Polyangiaceae bacterium | reverse complement strand
GACGTGCTGTCGTGCCTGACCCAAGGCGGGGTCGAGGTCGCCGTCAAGGTGCTGCGGCCGAGCGCTGCGCACGACGAAGAGTCGCGTGTCCGCCTGTTTCGCGAGACAGAGATCCTTCAGAGGGTCAGTCACCCCAGTGTCATTGAACTGTATGCCTGGGGCACGACCAAAGACGGGAGGCCCTATTTGGTGATGCCTTTGCTCAACGGGGTAAGCTTGCGTGAGCGGCTGCGCCGTGCGGGCACGCTGGGCCCGGGGCACGCGATCCGCGTGATGAGCGAGGTGCTCGAGGGCCTGTCCGCCGCCCACGCCGAGGGCTTCGTGCACCGCGACGTTAAGCCCGCCAACATCATGTTGGCGCGCTGCGGCCCGGCGGGCGTGCGCCGATCGATCCTCATCGACTTCTCGGCGGCCTATCCGTTGGAGGACGCGGACCGTGTCTCGACAGCCGAGCACATCATCGGAACACCGCGTTATCTCGCGCCCGAGCAGATCGTGGGTGGCGCGATTGACGCGCGCACAGACGTCTATTCAGCCGGTCTTACCTTGTTTGAAACCATCGCAGGGCGCTCGCCGTTTGCGGTGCGCGGCGCCATCGAGCTTTTGCGCGCACACCTCGAAACGAAGCCTCACCGGCTCGCCGCAGTGGCCGAAGTGTCCCTGGAGCTCGACGCCGTGGTCAGTAAGGCCCTCGAGAAGCGCCCTGATCTGCGCTTCGGCTCAGCCGACGATTTTGCTGGCGCGCTGAAGGCAGTGCCCGAGGCCCAATTGGCCACCTCGCGCCGCGGGAAGGTAGCCAGCACGCTGCGTTCCGCGGAGATTACGGCGAGGTCCTCGACATGATCGCCGTGGAAGACTCGATCGGACATCACCTGAGCCGAACTCCCTATCTACCCCTCGCGCCCATCGGACGGGGCGGCATGGGGACCGTCACGCGTGTCGCGAGGCGCAGCGACGGCCGGGCGTTCGCGCTGAAGATCCCGCGGGCCGATCGCGGCATCTCGGGGGAGCTTGCGCTGCGCTTGAAGCGCGAGGCGCGCGCTCTGCGCTCGGTCCGGACGCCCCGCGTGGTGGGCCTGGTGGACGCTGGAATCCTGGACGACGGACGACCTTACCTCGTGATGGACGGTCTGGCCGGGCCCGACCTCCACACGTACGTGCGTAGGCAAGGTCTACCCACGCTTGGCAAGGCGCTGACCTGGGTGGCCGACGCCCTGGATGGGCTCGACGCGCTGCACGAAAAGGGCGTCGTGCATAGGGACGTGAAGCTCGCGAACCTGGTGCTCGACGCCGAGGAGCGCGTGGTGGTCATCGACCTCTCGGCGTCAAAAATACCTGAAGACGGCCTCTTGCGCACGAGGGAAGGTTTTGTCATGGGCACGCCGAGGCACATGGCGCCCGAGCAGCACACGGAAGGTCACGCGGACGTACGCACGGACATCTACGGCGCGGGCCTCGCGCTGTACGAGCTTTTGACCGGGCGCGGGCCGTTCGACGATGTGGCGCACAAGAAGGACCTTTTGGGCTTCGCACACTGCCTGCGCGCGCCGGTGCCGCCATCGTTGGTGCGAGCGTCGAGGTTGCCACGGGCGGTCGACGCCGTGGTGCTGAAGGCGCTGGAGAAGGACCCGGACAAGCGCTACCAAAGGGCCAGCGACATGGCCATCGCGCTGCGGCGGTTGGCCACGAGCTTGGGCTTCTTGTCCGAGACAAACGCGGCCAGCGTGGCCTGCGAGCTGGTCGACAACCTTCCCACGCTGTGCCTGCAAACGGGCGACGTTTGGACGACCGAGGTGGAGCCCTACCAACGCTCCACGGCCTGAGCGAGCGTGGGGGCGACGGCCGCCACCGCGCCGCCGCGGGCTAAAACCTTGGCGCTGCCCGGGTGGGAGTCGGTGCCGCCGACACTAGCGAACACGCCCGACGCCATGAGGCGGTCGAGGGCGTCGCCGGGGAGCACGAGGTGGGTGGCGTAGGCATGCACGGCCTTGGCGCCCGCGGCAAGGTAGGCCTTTCCGGCCTGAATGAGCGACGAGCCCGTGCGGATCATGTCGTCGTACACCACCACATCCATGCCCGAGACATCGGCGTTTACGCCTGTGATGGCCAGTGCGCCTGACTGACTATCACGCTTCTTGTACACGAACGCGGGCTCCACGCCGAGGCCCGAGGCCAGGCTCTGCACCCACTTGGCCCGCCCGGCGTCGGTGGCCCCGAGCACGTAGGGGCGATCGCCCATTTGCTGGCCAATCACCTGCTTGGTGAGAGGCGCGCCATAGAGGTGATGGGTCACATGGGAGTCGCCAAAATAATAGGCAATCCCGTCCGTGTGCAGGTCGAACAAGAACACGCGGTTTCCACCTTCGCAGGGCGGAATGGCAGACACCAGACGGGCCCTCGTTTTGGCGGTCACCACCTCGCCCGGCAACGAGGCTCGCTCCATGGTGCCATAGCCGAAATAGGGCATCACGATTGACAGCGAACGGGCTCCGGCCCGCGAAATGGCGTAGCCCAAATCGTAGAGCTCCAGGAGATCGAGGTCACTGGCCGTCCCGCCGAGCAGCACCACATCGCGGGCGCGGGCGTCGGACACCAGGCGCAAATAGCGCTCGCCGTCCGGGAAGCTCTTGCGCTCAATCAGGCCGCGCTCGAATAGACCTGCGGCCAAAAAAGCGTCTTCCATGTAGCCATAGGACGCGATCGTAAAGACGAGCTTCGACACAAACCCCTTAAGCCGCCATCGGCGCCGCGCGTCAACGCACCGTCACGAGCACGCTCGTCAAGTGCGGGTCTTGTCCCGGTTCGGGGGGAAAATCCAGGGGCGTCGGCAGGTCTTTCATTTGCGCCACCTCGCGCTTGGCGAGGCGCGCGGCGTCGTGGAGAAACTTGCGCAGCTTCTGCTGCGAGATCCCGCGGTGGTTGGTGCACGCGAGCAGCCGTCCGCCCTTGGCGACTACCGCGAGCGCCATGGACGCCAGCTCGGCGTAGTCGTTCGAGGCGGCAAAACGCGAGGTTTTTGTGGTCGCGAAGCTCGGCGGATCGAGGATCACGAGGTCGAAGGGCCCAGTCACCCGCGCCCGGTCGCGCAGCCAAGTGACCACGTCGGCGCGGTGGGTCACGTGGAGCTTCGGGTCGCCACCGACGGCCGCGATGTTGCGCTCGGCCCAGGCCAGCACGTTGGGGGAGATATCGACGGTGAGCGACTGCAGAGCGCCCCCCGCGACGGCGGCCACGGTGAACGCGCCCGTGTACGCGAACAGGTTCAACACCCGCGCGCCCTTCGCCAGCTCGGCCACGCGACGGCGGTTTTCGCGCTGATCCAAGAAGATGCCGGTGGACATGCCGTCGCCCAGCAATACTTCGAAGGGCAAACCATTTTCGTGGACCGTGAGGGGCGCGGCGGCGTCCTCGCCGCGCACCGCGTGGGGCGGCGCGCGGTCCTCGTGTTTGCCTTCGCCGAGGTGGCTCGAGTCCTTCGGGCGCACCTTGAGATACACCCCGCGCGCGCCCAGGTTGGCCGCGGCGTCGAGCACGCGCTCGCGCAGCGCGGGCTCGAGCTCTTCGCCGAGCGCCACGAGCAAGTGCTCGCCATACACGTCGATGGCGACGCCCGGGAGCCCATCGCCGACGCCGTTGACGATGCGCAAACAGTCGGTCTTCTTCGGATCGTAGATGCCGTAGCGACGATCGAGCGCGCGCACGATGCAGGCTTGAATGGCCTCGACATCGCGAAAAGGATCGTCTTCGACGCCGTGCACCCAAGCTTCGAAGCTCTTGGGGACCGGCGCCTCGATGCGCAGCGGGGCCCCCGAAGGGTGCGTGAGCTGAAGGCTCGACGCGTGCAGCAAAAGCCTTGAAAAAGGCGCCTTCCCGTAAAATTCGTCGCCCGCCACCGGGGCCCCGACCGCCGCCAACTGCACGCGGATTTGGTGCATGCGACCGGTCTCGGGGCGACACGCCACGAGGGCCCGATCGCCCTTGCGAAACAGCGTGTGCACATGGGTCACCGCGCGCTGCGCGCCACGCTCTTTGGGCCGCGCCACGCGCATGCGGCCCCCGTCGTCGGGCACCAAGTCGTGCACCAGCGCGCCGTCGCGTGGGGCCTTGCCGAAGATGGCTGCGACGTAGCTTTTTTTGACCGAGCGCTCCTCGAATTGCCGGGCAATGCTGGGGTTGGCGCTCTTCTGCTTGGTGAACAGCAAGACGCCCGAGGTGTCTCGGTCAAGCCTCTGGTGGATGCCCAAATATCCCGGCTCGCCGCGCGCACGCAGGAACGCGCCGAGACGCGACCAAGCGTCGTTCGGGCGATCGGGCGAAGGCGCGTGGGTCGCCATGCCCTCGGGCTTGTCGATGGCGATGAGGTCGTCGTCTTCGAAGACGATGAGCTCGGGCCGAAACGCGGGCCAGAGAGCCGCGATGCTCATCAGGGCGTTTCTTTGATTTGGGTGCCCGTCGGCGGCGTGAACGTGAACTCGCTCGGGTCGACGCTGGCGGGCACGGTTACCCCCTCGAAGTCGAAACGATTGCGATTGCCCTGGGCGTCCACCAACAAAACGCGGCGCAAAACGCCTGGATCGCGAGCCTTGCGCAGGGCATCGTCGACGTAGAACAACGCCGTCTCGTAGAACTGGCTCGGCGCCCGCGGCTTGCCCAAGAGCACGGGACCCCCGGCAAATTGCGCCTTGTCGTTGAACGTGAACGTGAAGCTCGGCGCGAGCCCCTTGCCCATGATGAAGGCCAACGCGCCCGGATATTCGGTCTTGTCGACGGAGCTTACGTACATGGTCTCGTCTTCGGCGATGTAGACCTTGAGCTTCACGCCGTCGGAGACCACGCGGTTTTTGCTGGGCGCGTCGTAACGAAAGCTCACCTTGTTGGGCCGCTCGGCGATCACGGTGCCCGTGGCCTTCTTGACGACGCCCGACACCTTGAGCGTGTTTTCCTGCTTGAAACGCGCTGAAAACGTCTTTTTCGCGGCGAAGATCTGGTCGAGGTCGAGGGCCACCGCGTCGGCGGGCGAGACCTCGCTGGGCGCCTCGACGGACCCCGCATCCGCGGGCGCCGCGGCATCTTCGAGCGCCAACACGCTGCCGGCGTCGACCGGGGGCGTCCCCGCGTCGGGCTTCGAAGATTTAGTTTGAGCTGCAACGGTTTTCGCTGCGCTCGCCGAGGGCGCCTCGACCGGCGCGGCGGATGCGGCGGCCGACGCCGAGGGCGCGGGCACTTCGGGTGGCGCGGGGGCCGCCACAGAAGGAGCCGCCGACGGCGCGGACACGGCGGAGGGCTTCGGCGAAGAGACCTCGTTGGCGGCGGGAGCAGGCCCAGGATCGGCCTCGCAGCCGAGGAGAAAGAGCGCCAACGCGCCCGGAAGTAGCTTGTGCATTTAGGAGGCGGACAGGGCAGGCAGGTTGACCGCGTCGAACATCTCGCCCATGGCGACGACGATCTTGCGGGGGCCGGTGTAGGGCAGTCGAGCGTGGGCGACGAGCATGTTGTCGATCATGACAAGGTCCCCATCTTGCCACTCGAAGGTCTTGCTCTCGCGGTCGTACAGCTTGCCGAGCGCCTCGACCACCTCGTCCTCGATGGGGGTGCCATCGCCGTAGTACACGTTGCGAGGCAGGTCTTCGGGGGCAAACATCATCTCCATCGCGGCGCGCAGCTTGGGCTCCAAACAGGCCACGTGGTGGAGCTGGATCTGGTTGAAGAACACCACCTCGCCGGTCATCGGGTGCTTCGCCAGCGCCGGGGCGTGGGCCTTGACGCGCAAGCCGCCCACCTCGGTCCACTCGCAGGTCATGCCGTCGGCCTTGCACTTGGCCTCGACCACGGCCGGATCGTCGGTGTGAAAGAACTTCTGCCAAGGCACATCGATGCCCTCGGCGAAGTTTCGCACATAGAGTAGACCTGTCCGAGACAGCTTGGCCACGAGCGCGGGATCGAGCTTTTGAACCACGTCGCGGCAGTCCAAAATCGGCGTTTGGCCGCCGGTTTGCGAGGCCTTGACGCAAAAGAAGAACTGCCTGAGCGGGAAGCGCGGCGTGTGCGAAGCCTCGTTGTGAAACAGAATGGCTTTGTCTTGAGGGTAAGGCGTGGAGCCGTAAATCTTCTCGCCCAGGGCCTCCCGCGGGAGGTCGCCGTATTCGCCCCAGAGGGTAGGGCAGAGGGCGAGGGCGGCCTTTTCGAAGTCTTGCTCCGTGCGCAGACCAAAGCCGCGAAACAGGATGCAGCCGTGCTCGAGCACCTTTTGGTGAATGATGGCGCGATGGGCCTTGGCCCACTCGACGAGAGAGACGCCGGGGCGGGTGGGTTGGGCCAAACCGGGGAGCCGCTGGCCAGGGACGAGGGGCTCGACGGAGACGTCGGTGGCCGCGAGGGAAGATGTGGCGTTTGTGGCTGTCGAGGTGTCCGGGGTCAACATGGGAGGTGCTCCAGGGTCGGGACACTAGCTCAAAAACCCGCCATTTGGTAGGGCCGAAAGCGCCGCAAAGGCTGCGCTGCGCGCTCTCATCGCGACTCATCACCCGCGAAAAGCCTATCCTAGGCCTACTCGCCGACGCCGCTGAAGCGGTAGACATCCGCGTCGGGGTGACATCCACGCGATGCACGCGCCGTGGCGGGGACCCGGAACAATTCGGAGTCCAACGAAATTGGCTAGATCAAGTGGCGTTTTCGCGGAGCCTTGCTGCCGCTTTCGGGAGGCACCGAGGTGCAGCGTGGAGGTGCCGCTCCGTCGTGGGAAACGCTCGACATCGGTCGTCGGCCCCTAGGCTCGAAGCGCAGTGACCTGATCCGCGTTGGCAAGGTGTCGTTGTTGGAGCGGTGGTCGTTTTGCGCACCCTCGAAC
>CAYLJT010000478.1:4937-6849 GCA_964383995.1 uncultured Polyangiaceae bacterium | reverse complement strand
TCTGACCTCGGGTCAGAAGCGTTGGACGGTGGATGTCGCGCGCGAGCCGCGGGGCCTTGCCGTCAGCCGCGCCGGCACCGCCTACGTCAACCACCTGGTGGGCGCCTACCTGACCCGCATCGACGACCTGACGACAACGCCGAAGGTCACGCGGGTTGCCTTGCCCGCATCTCCCTTGCGCACACCGTCGGGCGTCAAGCTCGGCGCCTCCCTGGGTTACAGCCTGACCTTCTCAGCGGACGAAAAGCGCCTGTTCGCGGCCCGCCACGCGCTCGGCGCCCTGGGACGCGAGTCGTGGTTCGGCGCCCCCACGGTGGACGTCTTACTGACCTCAGCGGACGAGCCGCTGGCTCCCTTGCACCATGGCAACCTTCCCATCAAGAAGAGCGACCTTGCCGCGCAGATGGTAACCTCGGGGCAAGACGCCAATCTTCCCATGCTCGGCCTGCAACCGTTCACGCAACCGCGCGCCGTGATTTACCGCGAGAGCACGCACACCCTGCTGGTGGCGGGGGAAGGCGACGACCGCGTGGCAGAGCTCGACGCCTTGGCGGTGGATCCGACCCTCGCGCGGGTCCACACCTACCCCGTCGGCGCGGACTACGACGCGCACATCCCGGTCGCCGAAAAATGCGGGGGCCCGGCGGGCCTCGCGCTGTCGAGCGACGAAGCTACGTTGTGGGTCCACTGCCAGGTGACGAACGATGTCGCGGAGGTGAAGCTCTTGGCGTATGTCTCGGACGAAAAGCCGGCTACACCGCGTATCGTGCGCTTCGCCGACGATCCGCTCGACGCGGACGCGGCCAAGGGAAGGCGGCTATTTTACAACGCCACCGACCCGATCACGAGCGGCGGCCTGGCCTGCGCGGGATGTCACCCCGAGGGGCGGGACGACGGCTTCGTGTGGCGCGAGGCGACCTTCGTCACGAACGCCGGTCCGGGCACCATGTTCGTCGGGACCGCGGAGAACATCCCCGACGACGCACGGCGTTTGGGCGCCCCACGCCGCACACCCATGTTGGCAGGTCGGGTCGACGCCCAGGGGCCCTACGGTTGGCATGCCGAGAGCGCCACGATCGTCGACCGCATGAAGGCCGGCTTCGGCCTGCACCGCTGGGGGCCCTTGCCCAAGCACACCGAAGAGAACCTTGCCGCTCGCGCGGGCTACGTGGTCGCTTATTTGCGAAAAGGCCTCCGGCTTCCGCCGCGCGACGCCGCCCCGGCGAACGAGCAGGTCGCCCTTGGCAAGACCATCTTCATGAGCGAGCGCGCGCGCTGCTCCAAGTGCCACGTGCCCGAGACCGGCTACACCGACCGCTTCGCCTACCCATTCCCGAAGTGGCCCGTGCGAAAGGGCTTCGACGACGAAAAAGGCGCCCTGTGGAAGACACCTTCCCTGCGCTTCGTTGGGGGCAGAGCGCCCTATTTTCACGACGGCTCGGCGGCGAGCCTCGCGGAGCTGATTCGCACCAACAACGACCGCATGGGCGGCACGAACCACCTGAGCCCGGACGAGCAGGCGGCCCTCGTCGCCTTCTTGGAGACCCTATGAAACGACACCTCCTCGTGCTCTTCGCGGCGTGTCTTTTGGGCGAGTCCGCGGCCAGCGCCCGACCGTCCACACCGGAGGAGCGTGCCGCCCTGCCCCCGCCGCTCTTCGACAAGGAACCCGTTTCCGAGCAGAAATCCCCGCAGCCGACGGCGGCCGAATGGAAGGACGCGCCGGAGGTTCGACTGACTCGGAGCGGCCCCGCAGCCAAAGACTGCCGGGTTTACCGGCTGCGCGAGTGGCTTCGCGTGCGCTGCTCATCGCTGCAAACGAGCGTCATCTCCCTGCTCGGAGGCTCGCCCGAGGGGGTCGCCTTCTGGATCGACCCACCGCCCAACAAGGACTCCGTCATGCCCGGCGGTG
>CAYLJT010000478.1:3138-4837 GCA_964383995.1 uncultured Polyangiaceae bacterium | reverse complement strand
GTCGCCTTCTGGATCGACCCACCGCCCAACAAGGACTCCGTCATGCCCGGCGGTGGAGAGGTGTTGTTTCCCATGCGCCGGGGCGACCGGCGGGTCATTCAATTGGGCAGCTTCGGCGAGGGCTACGACGGCCCTCTGACCGTCATTCCGGCGCTGCTCCTCCAAGAGCATTGGGTCGACGGCGCCGAGGCGCCGACCATCACGGCGATGTAATCCCCACAACCTCGCGAGACTGACCATGCCCCTTCGTCTGACCTCCGGAATCGCGCCTTCGGTCTTACCCTTCACGACCTCCTGGTGGGCTGTCTTGCCATGGGTCGTCTTGCCCCTCGCGGCGTGTGGCGGCTCCCAGCAAGGTCCGCAAAAGCCCGAGCGCGTGGCGGAGGCCGTTCACGCCGACCCGATCGTCCCCATGGCGTCGGCGAGCGCCGTGCCTTCGTGCGCAGAGGGCACGACCTGGAATGGAAGCGCGTGCGTGACCGCAGCCCCTACCGAGTCGGCGCCCGTCGAACCGCCGCCAGCGCCTCCACCGGCTCCCCGCTGTCCCGACGGCATGGCCCTCGTGCCGGGGGGTGGCCCCTTCAAGATCGGCGCGCCCAAGGTCGAAGTTTCGGTGAGCGATTACTGCCTCGACAAGACCGAAGTGACGGCGGACGCCTACCGCGCGTGCGTCAAGGAAGGCGACTGCAAAGACGACTTCCTCAAATGCGGTGACGCGGCCACCTACGGTGTGGAGGGCAAGGGAGATCACCCCATCGTGTGCGTCGATTTCAAGCAGGCAGAGACCTACTGCGCGGCGCAGAATAAGAGGCTCCCAACGCAGGCCGAATGGGAGTGGGCAGCGCGGGGCGGAGCCGCGGGCTCGGCCTTCCCGTGGGGAGACGACACGCCGAAAGCGCAGGCTTGTTGGTCGGGCAACGGACTGCGCACGGGCACGTGTGCGGTGGGCAGTTTTCCAGCGGGGGCCAGCAAAGAGGGCTTGCTCGATCTGGCCGGAAACGTGTTCGAGTGGACAACGGCGCCGACCGACGCCCGCAGCCCGATGCGCGTGGGGCGCGGTGGAAGCTGGAAAGACGGCGTCGCGGGCGCGCTGCGCGCCGACCGTCCGGGAGGGTTCGCGGTGACCTACCGCTGCGGATTCCTTGGAATTCGCTGTGCGACCGAGGCCAAGGCGCAATAACCGCGCGCCGGGCCGCCGCGTCGACTTCATGTTTTGAGCACTTTCCTTGTTGCGCCAGCGCAACCCGGGTTAGAGACTCGGAAGATTCGGAGGATACAAATGACGATCAAGCTTCTTCTCGCGGTGTGCGGTCTTTCTTGTGCGGCCCTCGTGGCCTGTAGCGACGACGATTCGAGCGGTTCGACGAGCACGTCGAGCTCGACGTCCGGTTCGGGCGGTGGCGCGACCTCGTCGTCGTCGGACGCGACCACCGGCACCGGTGGCGCGGGTGGCTCGGGCGGCGCCCCGGTGGACTGCTCGATGGAAGCCGACACGGCTGCGTGCCGTTCGTGCTGCGCCAGCGAACACCCCGAAGGCACCCTGATGCTCCAGAGCCTGGTCGCCAAGGGCTGCGGCTGCATGGCCGGTGGCCCCTGCGAGACCGACTGCTCCGCCGAAGCCTTCTGCAACGAAGAGAACGGCGTGCCCGCCGATGGCTCCGCCTGCGAGACCTGCGTCAACGGCCTCGGCACCACCGAG
>CAYLJT010000478.1:0-3038 GCA_964383995.1 uncultured Polyangiaceae bacterium | reverse complement strand
TGCAACCGGCCATCGACGCGGGTCAGGCCGAGGGCATCGCGGCCCTGGCGAAGGCGGCGCAAGCCCGGCAAAAGCAGCACATTCGCATCGTGACGAGCACGGGCGATTACTTCCGCGATGCGGTGCTCGCCCTGGGCAGGGCCCTCGAAAAGGCCGGCGTGGAGCACGAAATGGCCGAAGTCGAAGGGCCCCACGACTACGTCTTCAACCGCGGGCCGGGAGCGGTGGAGATGCTGCTCTTTCACGAGCGCGTGCTGCGCGGCCTGCCTTCGCCCTAACGTCGACAACGGCGGCCTGGAGCCGTGGTAAGCGGGAGCCGTGAAGCTGCCCTTGGCGATGGACAAGGCCAACGAGACCTCCGACGCGACCCTGTCGGTGCTTTGGCCCCTTTCCTCGGTGGGACAGCGGCGCAGCCGGCGTGAGAGCCGCGCGGGTGGCAAGGCGACGAGCCTCGGACGCCTGGCCCACGAAGGATTGCCCGTGCCCCGCGGCTGGGTGCTCGACGCGCGTTGGTTCACGAAGGCCATCGAAGAGCGCCTGCCGAAGGGCCACGACATCGCGTCGTTGATCAAGCTCGCCGGTAGCGACGCGGGGATCGACCGCGCCGGACGAGCGCGCGATCGCCTGCTCGCCGAGCCCCTCGTCGATGACCTGCGCTCCGATCTCACGCAGCTTTGGGCCATCGCCGAGCCCCATGCGCCGTGGGGCCTGGCGGTGCGCTCCAGCGGCACCAGCGAAGACGCGGAGGACGTGTCCTTTGCGGGTCTCGCGACCTCGATCCTCGGCGTGCGCGGGCCCGATGCGCTCGAGGACGCGGTGCGCAAGGTGTGGGCGAGCGCGGTGTATCCGCGGGCGATCGAGTACCTCGCGCGGGCGGGTGTCTCGGACTTCGCGATGGCCGTGCTGATTCAGGTGCTCGTGCCCGCCGACGCGGCGGGCGTCGTGTTTACGGCTCCGCCGCCGGGCCTCGACGGCCCCTCGTGGCGTCAAGGTGAGCGCCTCATCAACGCGACATGGGGCCTCGGCGCGCCCGTCGTGGAGGGCGCGCGCAGCAACGATTCGTTTCGCCTTTCGCGCAAGACGGGCGCTCTTGTCGCGTCGTCGATCGCGCAGAAGGACACCGCTCTGGTGGTCGGGCCCAAGGGCCTTGGCGAGGAGCACATCGAGGCGCGAAAGGCCGTCGCGCCGGCCCTCGACGCGAACGCCCTGCGGCAGGTCGAGCGGCTGTGCCAAGAGCTCGAGGTGGCGATGGACAACGCCCCGTCGCTCGACGTCGAGTTCGCGTTTTCAGGCGGAAATATCTGGCTTTTGCAAGCGCGGAGGCCCTCCGGCAAAGGGTTCCCCGAGGGGGGCAACGCGCACACCGTGTGGTCGCGCGCGAACGTCGGTGAGGCATTGCCCGGCGCGGCCACACCGCTCACGTGGTCGATCGCGCGCTCGTTCTCCGATCACGGCTTTCGCGAGGCCTTCGGCGCCCTCGGCTGCACGGTGCCCAAGGACGCCCACCTCGTGGCCAACGTGCACGGCCGCTTTTACCTGAATTTGTCGGAGTTTATGCGGGTCTCCGCGCAGGTGCCGGGGCTCTCTCCACGGGCCCTCTTGGGCGTGAGCGGCGGCGCGAACGAGACGGCGATCATGGCGCTCGAGAAGCAGGTCGACGGCGTCTCGCGACGGAAGTTCTATCTGCGCCTGCCGTGGACGGCGCCGCGGCTCGTCACGCGCCACGCGCGGCTCGAAGCGGAGGTGGCCGCTTTCGAGGGCGAAATCGAGCGATCGCGGCGCTCCTTCACGGAGATGGACCTCGGCCTTTTGCCCGACGACGGTCTCGCGGCGACGTTGAAGAGCGTGCGACAGCTCTTGGATCGAACGGGCGGTTTGATGCTCACCTGCGCGTCGGCGTCGCTGGCGAGCCACCTCGCGCTGGTGATGTTTCTGCAGCGCACGTTGCGAAAACGCCTGGCTTCCGCGGACGATCTCGATGCACCGCCGTCCATGTCGCCGACCGCGCAAGCGGAGCACGTGGCCAAGGTGCTGGTGGGCGGTGTGCTCGATCTCGACAGCGCGCGGCCGGGCATCGCGCTGTCGGAGCTCGCCCAACTGATCCGCGAGGACGAGCCGATGCGGCGCGCGCTCGACGCCCAACCGGCCCAGTTGAGCGATCTGCCGGAGGGTGAAATTCGCCGGCAATTAACGCTGTTTTTGGATGCCTACGGGGACCGTGCGGTGCGCGAGGCCGAGCTCGCGACACCTCGTTGGAGCGAAGATCCGAGGTCCTTGTTCGAGATGCTCGGCGCCGCCGTACGCGCTCCTGACAGCGACGGCGCTGCGGCCCTCGCGAGGGCCCGGGCCCTCTCCGATCGCGAGCTTGCCCTGCTCGAAGCGAAGATCTCGAGCGTCGAGGTCGCGCTCGTACGCACGCTCGTGGGCCGCGTGCAGCGCTTCACGCGCCTGCGCGAACGCATGCGCGCGTGGGTCACGCGCGTGCTCGGCATGCTGCGCCGCATCGCCCTCGACGCCGATCGCCGCCTGCGCCGCATCGACGGTTCGCTCAGCGAAGGCAGCGCGTTCTTCTGCACCTACGACGAGCTAGTGCGCTCGCTCCGCAGCGGCCACGCCGACGTGGGCCACGTGATCCGCCTGCGCCGCGCCGAGCACATGCGCGACGAGCAACGCCCCGATCCACCCGCGACCTTCGTGGGGCGGCCGCCGCCCATCCTGCTGCCACCGACGTCGGACGCGGTGCTCGTGGGCCTCGCCGCGAGCGGCGGCGTCGTGGAAGGGCCCGCCCGCGTGCTCGCCGCGGGCGGTGGCGAGCTCGACCGCGTGCAGGCCGGGGAGGTGCTCGTGTCTCGGACAACGGACGTCGGCCTGTCACCGTTGTTTCTGGTCGCAGCGGGGGTGGTGACGGAGCTTGGCGGCCCGCTGTCCCACGCGGCCGTGATCGCGCGCGAGTACGGCGTGCCCGCCGTGGTGAACGTGCCCGGCGCCACCGTCGCCATTCGCACGGGAGACCGCGTGCGGGTCGACGGGGACCGGGG
>CAYLJT010000477.1:0-6862 GCA_964383995.1 uncultured Polyangiaceae bacterium | reverse complement strand
AAACACGACCGAGCCGGGAGGCTGACACGTCTCGTTGTTGCTGCCGCACTTGACGGTGCACGTCTTCGCCGGCGCCTCTGGCGTGGTGGTTTCTTGCTCGCTTAGCTCTACAGGATCGATCGCGGAGACCTCGTCGTCGGCTCCTTGAACGACGCAGCCAAGAAGGGACAGGGACAGGGCGAAGGGGGCCAGTAGGGTGGTTCTCATGGTGCTCTTTTCGCGGGGCGGACTTGCTCTCGTTGCGCCCGGGCCCGCATGACCCGCGGCGACAGCTTACGGCCAAAGTAGTCGACGTTTTCCCTCTGTTGCAACGGGGAAGATTCGGGAATAGCCGTGGCGACGAGCTGCCCCTGCGGAACGGGGGCTATGTCGCGGCGCTTTTCGACAGCTTTGCTCACCGCGTCGATGCCTTGTTGCGCGGTGCTCGAAGCGGAGCGACCGCGTCAGGGCAGTCCCACGTAGGTTGAGACGGCAGCGGCTCACCTGCCTCGGCGTACGGCCAGGGCTGCACTCCTCGCTCGTCCTTCACCTGCGGGTCTGTCTCGGACACCATGGCGGGCCGAGGCTACTCGACATGGGGTTCTATTGCAATGTCGTTCCCTCCTGGCCTAGCATGCCGAGCATGCATCGAAGCGCAGGCCTGATGTTTGTCTCGGTCGTCCTCGCCTCAGGACACGTAGCATGCGGCGCCGATCCTGCTCCGGAACGACCCGTGCACGTGCCGTCAGCCCCACCGTCGGTGCAGGCGGTAGCTTCTGCGTCCCCAAGCGCGCCTCCACCGCAAGCCGAGCCGCCGCACGCGGAGCCGCCGCCCTTCCAACAACCCTCCACGTGCAGTGTAGATGGCTATTGCTGGGAGAGCCCGATTCCGGGAGCCACCGGGTTTCGCGGCGTATTCTCTGCCGGTGAAAACGAGGTCTACGTGGGCGCGGGCGCCCGAATTTTGCACTTTTCCGGGACGTCGTGGCGCTACGAACGTCTGCCTGTGGCCGGCGAGGTCACCTGTTTTGGCGGCAGCGGTCCGTACGACGTCGTCGCGGCGGGCGGGGGTTTCGTGGCGCGCAGAACAGAGGGTGTCTGGAGGGCGATTTCGGGAACGGGAGAGGTCTTCGTTCAGGCGGTGTGGAGCGGAGGCTCGAACGAGGTCTTCGCTGCCGGCGATAACGGCGTGATTCTCCGCTACGACGGCGAAACGTGGCAGTCCGAAGTCACGGGTACGAAGGCGAACATCACCGCTCTCTGGGGCACGGCGAGCAGCGGTCTCTACGCCGTGGGCAACGATGCGAACGGGGGAGTGGCTCTGCGCCGCGACGCTGCGGGGTGGAGTCCGCTCCCGAGGGTGGGACAGGCCTTGATTGGCATTTGGGGCAAGGGGCCTGACGGCGTCGACGGTGTGTGGGCCGCGGGTACCGACGATGCCGAGCGACTCGCAGTGTGGAGACTGGCGGGCTCCACCTGGAAAGCGGAAGGCCTCCGCGTCGAGGGTCAGGCCCGCGCGCTCTCGGGCGTCGCGGGGGCTCCCGTGCTCCTCGGGCTGCGCTACCTCGATCCTGACCGGCTCGAGCTCGGCCCGACCTCCGTGTTCACGGCCCGTCTCGACGCCCGCAGGTGGGTCAAGAGCGAGGTCCTCGTCACCTCACCTCTCCTGACCGGCGCGTCGTGGAGCCTGCACGGCGATGCGCGAGGTGGCCTGTTCGTGGCAGGTGGTTGGGGCGTGGTCGGATCCATCGAAGCGGCCGGTTTCCGGGGCCTTTCGGGCAATGCTAGCCTGGGCAAAAAGCTCACGGGCGTGTGGGGCACGAGCCCGTCCGATGTAGTCGCCGTCGGCGCGGAGGGTGCTCTTCTCCACTACGATGGCTAGGGCTGGAGCCTTGATCCGGCAGGAAAGGGACTAAGCTTCACAGACATCCACGGTGCGAAGGACCTCCTTGTGGCGAGCGCGCTCCGAGGAAGGTTGCTTGTACGCAAAGGGAGAGTCTGGACGGCGCTCCGCACAGGCACGGACAAGGACCTCTTCACGGTCTGGACGAATGGCGATGAGGTGTTCGCCGCGGGCGACGAGGGTAAGATGGTACGCTGTGCCCACGGCCTTTGCAGCTCCGTGAAGACGGGCATCGAGGAGCCGATCTACCAAATCGACGGTGCCAGTCCCCAAGACCTTACCTTCGCGACATCCGGGTCGCTCTTCCACTTCGACGGTGTCCATTCGCGACGCATACCCGGCCCCGGCGAGCCCGGCGTCGAGGTCATCGAGGCCCAAAAGAGCGCGGCCGCGCGTCGCCCGGACGGAGTCCTCTACGTATCGGCGATAGCACCCGACCCGCGAGGGGGCCTGATCGTCGAGCGAACCGACGGCTCCTTCCGCCTCGCGGGGGGCGTTTGGACGCGCATGGGGGAGGGCGGCGGTGTCGGGCTCGCGGTCGGCGACCCCAAGACGGGTGAGATGTTGGCCGTCTACGGCGGCTGCGCCGCGGGTAAGCCTTCGCGCGTGCGCCGCTTCGACGGCGCGGCCTGGCATGACGAGGCGCTACCTCTGGCCGAGTTCGATACGAGCTGCCTCCGGCTCTCTGCGATCTGGAACGCTGGAGCGGAGGTGTTCATCGTGGGCGACGCGGGCGTGATTTTGCACAAGAAGCCGTGAGCAGCGTGGGGGTGTGCGCGTCGCTGCCCCGCATGGGGCCTCTGCGAAACGGCGCGTGTATTTGAGATTGCGTGGCGAAGAACCTATTTTTCTAGCACCCCCCGAACGTCCTGCTCAGAATCAGAAGCTCCGACCAAGGTCAGTACGTGCTGGAAAGGCCCGCGCGCGAACCTGCGGGCGCGTCGATTTCTCGACCGGCATGGCGTGCCCAAGCCAACAGCAAAGCATGAGCAACAGGCTCGCAGCAAGCGGGCGCGGCAAGTGCAGTGACCGGGGCACACGCAGCGCGTCTAGCTCTGCCGCTAGCCCAACAACTGGCACCGAACGACGGTTGCGCGTCTGGCACGGCGAGCGAGGCGCGTCAGGAGGACACCATGACTGACACCATGACCAAGAAATCGATGACGCGCGGCATCTCAGCGCGGTTCCCGCGCTTCTGCAACGCAAGGTTGGCGCTGCTGGCCATGCTTGGCCCGCTGGGCGCATGCTCTTCAGCTCCTGACAGCGACGCGTTGGTCGCCGGGAATGGCCTTCAAGAGCCAGAGGAGATAGGGTTTTCCGGTGACGCGCTCGAAGCTGCGTGCGGGCTACCAACACAGCAGCTCGTTGAGAACGGTGGCTTCGAGCACCCGAATGTCGGAAACGGGTTTGGCATCTTCCCCTCCCTCCCCGGCTGGGAGGTTGACAGTGGTCCTGGGCCGGAGCTTCAAAGCTCTGCCGTCTGGGGCGCGGCCTACGACGGCAATCAGAAGCTTGAGCTCGACTCTGACGACGCCACGACCATCCATCAGAACATCACCACGGTTGCGGGCTGCCCCTATGCGCTTTCGCTGGCGTACTCTCCCCATCCCGCCAACCTGGAAAACCCGATCGAGGTGGCCTGGAACGGCGACGTGCTCGCGGTGCTCGACGCCGACGGCACGGCGAATCAAGACGCCGCCTGGACCACCCATGCTTGGCTGGTCATCGGCTCCGGTGGCAGCTCTGTCCTTCGCTTGGCAGACCTAAGCCCCGGGGAAGCCATTGGTGGCGTGGGCGGTTGGATCGACGCCGTGAGGCTCCGACCGCTCGATGGCGGCTCATGGGCGAGCAAGAGCCCGATGACCGGTGTACGGTTCGCGCCCGGCGCCGCTCGGCTCGCTGACAAGATCTACGTGGTCGGCGGCATGTCCAACTGGGACGTCGCGGTTCCGACCTTTGAGGTATTTGATCCGGCTACGAATACGTCCACGATCAAGGGGCTCATGCCGAACCCGCGCTGGGGCCTGGCGGTCACGGCGACCAAGCAGGCCCTGTACGCGATTGGCGGCTATTACGGCGGAGGGCAATATGCTGCGACCGTCAACGCCTACTACCCTGCCACCAATACTTGGGCCTCTCTCGCCCCGCTGCCTCAAGCCGCGGTCCACCCGGCTGCAGTCGCGCTAGGCGGGAAAGTCTACGCGTTCGGTGGCAACGTGGTCATGGATGCGCTCTACGAATATGACCCCGGCAGCGACGTGTGGACCACCAAAGCGAGCATGATCCACGGTCGCTATGGTCTCGCCGGGGCCGCCGCCAACGGCAAGATCTACGCTATCGGCGGTTGGAATCCCAGCGAAGGTGACCTGGCCTCGGTCGAAGAATATGACCCGACAACGGACAGCTGGCAGGAGATTGCACCGCTATCGGTGGCTCGGACATTCCTCAGCGCCGCGGTGGTCGACGGGGCAATTTATGCGATCGGCGGGACTCCTGGTGACTATCACAATAACGACGCCTTTTCGGTGGTCGAGAAGTACCGTGCTGGGACAGGCGCGTGGAGAACGATGACGTCGATGCCGACGGCCCGGTTGGCGCTGGCGACCGCCGCGGTAAACAACCAGATTTATGCTTTCGGTGGCTACTACCGCACCAACCACTTCTTGTCGCTGGTGGAGCAGTACACGCCGCCCCCGAGCGGCACGTAGCTGTCTCGCGCAAAGCCCCACGTATGGCGTCGTGTGTCGTTCCGCGCGCTTTCCAGAGAAGACGTCGCCTTTGGGCGCGCGGGCGGCGAGTGAAGGCCGAAGGGCTCGGCCTTCACCCGAGGTTTCGGCGCGCTACGGCCAGAGGGCCCAGCTCGTCCCGTTCCACTCCCATGTATCGTTCTTGACGCCGCTGTTCCCGCTACCTCCGAACAGGACCACGGTCCCTCTCGCTGTGTCGTACGCGATCTCTCCCCAGCGAGGGCTCGGGTTTCCGTCGCCTTCCGGATCGGTGGGCACCGCGTGGCGCCAGCTCGTTCCGTTCCACTCCCAGGTTTCGCCCGAGTAGACCTTGCCGCTTCCGGGGGGCACGATGCTGCCCCCAAACAGAACCGTCACGCCCCTTGCGCTGTCATAGGCGAGGCTGGGTGCCTGCGTCGGGAGCGGGTCACCGTCCCCTTCGGGATCGGTCGGAGTCCGCAGGGTCCAGCTCGTTCCGTCCCACTCCCAGGTGTCCCCCTTGAGCGCGCCGTCATAACCTCCGTACAGAACCGTGACGCCCCTGGCGCTGTCGTACGCCATGGTCGTGTCGCGCGCGGAAGGCGCCGCTGCCGGAGACCTTTGGGTCCAGTCGATGCCGTCCCACTCCCAGGTCTCATCGAACTTGGGAGTGCCCCCGGTCGTTCCGTTTCCGCCGAAGAGAACTGTCACGCCACGCGCCGAGTCGTACGCGAGCGCCGAGTAGAGACGGGGGGACGGCGCGTGGGCCGACGGGCGCGGCGACCAGGTCGTTCCGTCCCACTCCCATGTGTCACCGAGCGGGGTCGAGGCGGTGACGCCGCCGAAGAGGACGGTTACGCCCCGTTCGCTGTCGTAGGCCGTATGCACGTTCCTGCGGAAGCCGGGGGTCACCGCGGGGCTCTTCTGCGTCCAAGCCAGGCCGTCCCAGGTCCACGTGTCGCCGAGATCGCCGCCGAAAGAAGGCGTTGAGCCCGCCGAAGAGCACGAGTTCCGAGCGGGCGGAGTCGTAGGCGAGAGAGTGGACCGTCCTCTCGTGCGGAATCTCCGAGAAGCATAGGTTCAAGACCGGCTGCTCGGCCGGGCTGCTCGACTCGCTCGACGCGAAATCGGCGCGTGCCCCGCTGCTTTCCACGAGGACCATGCCGTAGTTCGCGACACTTCCGTCGTGCCATCCCTGTGCGAGCGCGGTCACGTCGAAGGAGACCTTCGAGGACATACCCGAGAGAAATGTCGCCCCCGCGACGCTGCTGTACCCGTTAGCGAAGGAATCATGCGTCACCGTGCCCTCTGTCCAGGGGCTCGTCGCGGCGTGCACCTCGATGACGCCTGGATTGGCGTTTCGCTGGTAGAGCCAGACAGTCGCGTTCGACACT
Source organism: uncultured Polyangiaceae bacterium (assembly GCA_964383995.1). Lineage (GTDB taxonomy): Bacteria > Myxococcota_A > Polyangia > Polyangiales > Polyangiaceae > CAYLJT01. The sequence continues at coordinate 881 of CAYLJT010000477.1, read as the reverse complement.
ATCGCGCTCGCCGGCAGCGCGCTGACGTCGAAGCCGAGGAGCGTCTTGGCGACGCCCTGCCCGAGAGGCCCTGCTGCCAAGACGGGGCGCGAGCCGAAGTTTGTGCTTGATCGAGCGGGATCCGAGAGCAAGACAGCGTCTCCGACCGAGCCGCCGAGCCCCCTTTGAAACGACATGCACCCGGGCGCCCACTGGAGACGATCCGAAAAGTCTGTCCGCGCGTGATCCCAGATCTTCAGGTTGTCGATGGAGAAGTATCCTGCGGCGTCGTTCGCGCCGCCGACGTCGGCCAGGGGTCCGACCGTCGTTCCCCAGCTCGCGTCGGTCGAGCTGGCGACCGTCTGCCCGTTTACGTACAGGCGCAGCGTGTCCGAGCTCCCCGCGATTCCCGCGCGGTCCCAGGCCATCGCGACGTGAACCCAGGAGCCGTCGAAGGCCGAGATGTCGGCAAAGACCGTCACATAACTCCCTCCGAACTGGAGAGAGGCGGTGAGGCCGTCGCCACCGTAGTGGTCCACCTGGTTCAAGAACCCGAGACCGACGCCGAACCCGTATGCCCCATCGAAGATCCGGTGCGGGTTGTGGACGTACGCGATGGGGTCTTCCGACTGCTTATACCATGCTTCGATCGTGCCCTTCTCGGGATCGATGTAGCTTGGCGCGTTGTCGAGAACGACGTTGTGGATTCGCTGGGTGACGCCGTAATTTCCGGCGAGCGTCAGCCCCTTCCCGAACGCCGTCGCCGGCCCAGCGACGTAGCTCTGCGAGCCGGTGGCGTCGCAGCAGTCGGTGCCGCCGTGGCTAGCGTAATTGTAGAGTTCCAAATCGGGTCCGACCAGGCTGTCTGTGACTTCCGCGTCGCTTCCGAGCGTGTTCCACAG
>CAYLJT010000476.1:0-6879 GCA_964383995.1 uncultured Polyangiaceae bacterium | reverse complement strand
TGGCAACTTCCGTTGATGCAGGTGCCCACGTTGCACGCGTCTGTCTCGGACATGCAGTCCGCGGCCGTCACGCAGGGGCCCATCATGCCCGTCGTCGTCGTGGTGGTGGCCGTTGTCGCGGCAGCTTCACCCCCGGCGCCACCCTCCCCCTCGGTGGCCAGGCTGTTCAGCTCGGCCTGCGCGCAGGACGCGGCGCTGGCCGCGACGGTAAAGGCGACGCCCAGGGCCGTCAGGAGGGGTGCCAGTGCTCTCGTCATATGCGCGTCTTCCCTTGGTAAGGTGGGTCAGCCACAGACGTCCGGACAATTCACGACGATGCACTGCAACGCCGTTTGCAGCACATCGACGCCGTCACCATACGTGTCGTAACAGGCCTGCTGGCACGCGAGGTCCAAGTTTGGACAGCCCGTGAGGCAGTTGTAGAGCAAGAGGCAGCTCGGCGTGGAGAAACAGGCGTTCATCTCGTCCTCGCACGTCTCGAGGGCGCACTCCGTACAAGGCGGGATATCGGTGCCGCCCTGGCAACTGCCATTGCAGGTGGTGCCCGCGCAGTCGATCAAGAGGTAGGCGTCGGAGATGCCGTCGGCGTACGTGGCAAGGCAGTCCGAGTTGCAGGTCGGGTCGCCGTTGCAAGGGTTTACACAGGCCAGGAAGTCGAGACAGCTCTGGTTTTCGGTGCAGTTGCAATAGATGTCCGGGCAGCCCACCGACATGCATTGTGTGCAGGGCTCGCCGTAGTCGTCGCAGATTTGCGCGCCCGTGGACGTGGACGAGCCGGCCCCCGCCCCCGATGTACTGCTCGCGCCGCCGGTACCGGTCGAGGTGCCCGTGGCGGGGCCCGATCCGGGTCCAGAGCCCGGTCCCGAGCCTGGGCCGGAGCCCGGTCCTGCGCCTGGGCCGGAGCCCGGTCCACCGGCGCCCGAGGCTCCGGAGCCCGTGCCCCCGGCGCCGCTCGCCCAAGGGCTCGCGTCGTCGAGCGGATCGAGGTCACCGCGCGCGCCGCAGGAGGCGGCTGCGCAGAGCAGCACTGCGGTGAGCGCCCAAAAGAACCTCTGTCGCATGGATCTTCGTGTATCACGGGCAGACGTACCCCGGTGGACCTTCCGTTGGCGAAAGGGCTCCAAAGGCACAGCGACATGACATCGACACAAAGCCTTCAAGACACTTACGCACCCCAGAACCGCTGTTTTGGCTGCGGGCCGGCCAACGAGCGCGGTCTACGCATCAAGAGCTTCGCCGAGGGGGAGCGGGTCGTGGCTGTTTTCGAGCCCGAAGAGCACCACGAGGCGTTCCCGGGCGTGATGAACGGCGGGATCATCGGGGCGCTGCTCGACTGTCACAGCAACTGGACGGCCGCCCACCACCTGATGAAGATTGCGGGCCTGAGCTCACCACCTTGCACGGTGACGGCCGATTTTCACGTGAAGCTCAAGCGCCCCACGCCGATGACCCAGGTGCAGTTGGAGGCCCACGTGGTGGAGACCGACGGCGACAAGGCCGTGGTCGAGGCGACGTTGACGGCCAACGGCAAGGTGTGTGCGACGTGCAAGGGCAGCTTCGTCGCCGTCAAAGAGGGGCATCCAGCTTTTCATCGCTGGTAGCCGCGCCGCTCTCGGCGTCGTCGCCTCCGTCCTCGGGGGTCTCGCGCTCGGTCTCCGACGCCGCTTCGGCGCGCCAGGCGCGGGCTTCGTCCTCGAAGAACCGATCGGTGATGCGCATCGCGGCGGCGAGCCACGAGGCGCGCAGCGCGGCCGCCGCGAACAGCGAGAGCTGACCCAGGACGATGGTCGTTCCAAGCTCGAAGGTGGTTGTTCGCGGCAGGGCGTTGCCCCAGGTGAGGGCAGCGATCACCAACATCGCGGCGGGTAGCGCGCGGATCAGGTAGGCGCCCGTGGCGGCAAAGGGCCGCCGCCGCAGCAAGCGCAGCGCGCATGAGGTCGCCGTGTAAAAACCGAGGCCTTTTCGCACCGTGAATGCGCGCGCGACGTCGTGCAAGAGGCCCACCGCGAGCACCGACAACACCCCGACGATGCGCGCCGTGAGCAAGGCAAGATCGCGATTTTCGGGGCCTGACCACGCCACCCGCGACGTGACGACGTCCGCCACGGTCATCGCGAGCAACCCGACCGCCACCTCGGCTACCGTTGCGATGCCGAACAGCACGGCGAAGGGGCCGATGCGCTCGCCCACCCGCGAGCCGAGCGCGCGCATCTTCAGCGGGCCTTCAGCGCCCAGGCCCTCCATGAGGGCCGTGAGCGGCACGAGGCCGATCACCGACGCGAGCACCAGGGTCGTCGCGGCGTGCGTGCCGAGGGCCGTGGCGGCGGGCTCCAAACGCCGCAAAACACCGAGCAAACGCACCCCGCCCGGATCGAAGAGCACGACGTCGCCGCGGGGCCACGGGCCGACGAGGGTGCCCGCAGCCATGGCGAGCGGCAGCGCCATGATGCCGCCCGCGACCGCGCGGTAGAGGTAGTAGGAAAAAATCAGCCCCATCCGCCTGCGGGCGCGCGGTGTTTCGCAGCTCGACAGCGCGACGAGCGCCTCGCTCATGGCGAGAGCGCTCCCATCGCGGCCCCGGCGGCCAGGCTCGCTCGCTCGAAGACGCGGGGCGAGATCCAGCGAGGTTTGGGGCCCCACGCGTTGTTGCCGAGGTCCGGATCGAGCAGCACCGTCGCGTCCGGATCGATCAGCACGGCGATCACGCGGCGCTCACCCCCCACCCGCAGGCGCCCTACCATTTCTTTTGAGGTCCAAGGAATTCGCTCGCTCGCGCCCCCCTCGTAGTCCACCTCGACGATTACGGGCAGGGCTAGCGACCCCCTGCGTTGAACCACGATCTCGGTGGGGGAGGGCGGCTCGTTGGCGGGCGCCGCAGGCTCGATCTTGCTATTCGGTTTGCCGAAGACACCCTGGCGCGGCCCCCAGGCGGTGGGCCGCACCGTTTTGACCGAGTAGTCCACCCAGCCCCGATCGAACAGCGCGATGCGCAGGTTTGCCGCGGCGCTCTCGCCGAGCACGTCGCGGAAGGCGGCGACCAGATCGTCGGGCTTCGGGTGTCCGAAGCGAAAGCGCCTCGCGTACAGGCCGAGGGCCCGTTCGACCTGCTCCTGACCGTAGACGCGCGCGAAGGTGAGCAGGACGGTCGCCGTGCGGTGGTAGACGAGGGCGCCGTAGTCGCCGCCATCGACGAACTCGGGCGCAGACGCGGAGAGGGGCAGCTCGCTCGGCGCGTCGAGGCCCGCGAAGCGATGCCAGGCGGGCTCCCCGATGCGCACGCCAAAGGCTTCGTACACCGAGGTGTTGGGCATCATGCGCTCGGCGACCACGGCCTCCGCGTACGACGCCAGGCCTTCGTCGAGGAACGGACTTTCGTACTCGTTGCTCGCGATCACGCCCTGAAACCATTGGTGCGCGAGCTCGTGGATGGTCACAAGCTCGATGTACTTGGTGCCCACGACCGGCAGGTACCAGGCCCCTCCCGTCGTGATGAGGGTCGGGTATTCCATGCCACCCGCCGCCGCGCCCATGACCGGTGGGTGCACGATGGTGAGCTTTCGGTGAGGGTAGGGTCCGAACAGCCGCTCCATGTGGGAGAGGGCGCCGCGCGCCGTCTCGATCTCGATGGCGGCGAGGTTGCTCATGTTGGCTGGGAAGAGGCACTCGATGGTCACGCCGTCGGCCTCTTCGATGCGCGTTTGGTAGCCTTCCCAGGCCGTGAACACGAAGTCGTGCACGTTCTCTTGGACGAAGCGCCGTATCGTCCGCTCGCCCTCGATGTGTGTCTCGGACAGCACCCCGGTCGCCCCCACCGTGTTGCTGGTGGGCGTGTCGATGGTCACGTCGTAGGTGCCGAAATCGGCGTAGAACTCGCTTCGAGCGTGGAAAGGGAAGTGGGCCCAGCGGCCGTCCGGCTCGAGGCGCGCGAGCTTCGGGAACCACTGCGCGACCATGTGAAAGGTCCCCACGAAGCCCGTGCGGCTCGCCAGCCCCGGGAGCCGCGACACGAACTCCATGTCGAGGTGGATGGTCTCGCCGGGCAGCACCTCCTTCGGCAGGGGCACGCGGATGTCGGTCTCGTCATCCGGATCGCCCGGCGACGTGGCGTCGTGGGACAGCCAAAGATCCGTATTTTCTTCGCGCCAAACGAGCTTCTGCAGCTCGATGAAGCCCCACTGTTCGTCGCGCGGGCGCGGGCCGAGCGTGCGCGCGAAGAGCGTCCGATCGTTTTTGAACGCGTTGAGGTAGAGGTGCAGATAGAGCTCTCGCACGGGCTGGATCGAGGCGTTCTTCCAGGTGATCGTGCCCGTCGCGCGGACCTCGTGGCTCTGCACGTGGAGCTTCGCGGAGAGCGTGTAGCTGGCGATGGGATCGGCCGCGTTTCGTAGCGGAGCGTTGTCCGGTGCGGCGCTCGGCGCAGGCGCAGGGACGGGCGCGCCCTCGGCGGGCGTGGTCGTGCTCGCAGCCGGCGCCGCGGCCACCGCCGCCGACGACGTGGGCGGAGCAAGGGTAGTCGTTTGAGCTTCAACGAAATGAGAGCCGAGGATCGAGGCGCCTAGGGCCATGCCGACCCCGCAGGTTATCTCGATGGCGCGCCTCACATTTTTTCCTAGGGGCAAGCCTCGCCGGGGCCGGCGGGGGGCGCGCACGCGCAGAGCCATTCCACCAGGGTGCTCTTCTCTTCGTCGGTCAGCTTGGGCGGCGTGAGCGGCATGAAGCCCGTGCTGACGGCCCCGTGCATCCGCGAATAGATGATCTCGCCGAAGTAGTCGGCCTGCGTGTCGCTGTAGATGATGAGCCCGAAGGGCGCGCCGTTCTTGAGGGGCGAGCCGTGGCAGCGCTGGCACTTATCCTTCAGGATCGTCTCGATTTCGCAGGGCAAATCGCCCGTCTGCGCGCCCGTGGCCTCCAAACAGCTCAGGCATGCCGGGGCTTCGCCGCCCGTGCCATTGCCTCCGTCGCCTCCCTGACCCATGCCGCCTGCGCCTCCACCGCCCACCCCGGTCGTGGTCGCTTCGCTGGACGACGACACGGTGGCCCCTTCGTCGAGGCAAGTGCCGTCGTAGCAAGCGATTTCGAGGTTGGCTTCGCACGCGGCGGCGGCGGTAGCCACCCCCGCGAACCCAAGGAAGAGCGCAACGGCGCGGGGACGCAAGGTCACGGTCGGACGATACCACGGCCCATGGCAACTACCGTCGAAGCTTTTGGGCCATTTGCTCGCCGAGCTCGGCCGCGCGACGGGAGGCTGCCTCCACCGCATCGATCAGCGTGCGCCGCAAGCCCCCGGCTTCGAGCGTGTGCAAGCCGGCGATCGCGGTGCCCCCGGGGCTCGTCACCATGTCTTTCAAGCGGCCCGGGTGCTCGCCGGTCTCGAGCTGAAGCTTGGCGGATCCGTAGACCGTCTGCGCCGCGAGCATGAGGGCCGTGTCTCGGCCAAGGCCGACCTTCACGCCGCCATCGGCCAGGGCCTCGATCATCAACATGATGTACGCAGGGCCGCTGCCCGAGAGCCCCGTGACGGCATCGAGCAGCGTCTCGTCGAGCACGGTGCAGCGCCCGACGGCCTCGAAGAGCGCGCGGCCAACCAAGAGATCCGCGCTCGTCGCGTGGCTGCCGGGGGAGATCGCCGTCGCGCCCGCCAGGGCGATGGCCGCGGTGTTGGGCATGGCGCGGATCACGCGCGTGCCCTTGGGCAGGCGGTCTTCGATGGCGTCGATGGGTACGCCCGCGGCGATGGAGATGACCACCGTGTTGTCGCCGATCCCCGCTGCCACGGCCGCGAGAATGCGATCGACGACCTGCGGTTTGACCGCGATGACGATGACGTCCGAGCCCTTGGCGAGGGCCTCGTTGTCATTTGTGGTGGTGATGCCAAAGAGCTTGCCCAGCTCTTCGAGGCGCTCGCCCTTGACGTCGCTCGCCCGGATTTGGTCGGGTCGAACCGCGTTGGCGTGGATAAGGCCGCGTATCAGCGCGCCCGCCATGTTGCCCGCGCCCACGAACCCAATGCGGCGGGTGGCAAGGGCCTCCGCGCTCTCTTTGTTCAGCATGGCAAAAGCTACCACGGACGGCTCTCGCGAAACGGTTGGAATGGACGCGAAGGGCCGTCGGTTTTGGCGGCCGAGGACCCGTTTTCGAGGACCCCAAGCCATGTCGAACATCCTGTCTTCACGTCCGCGTCGCCTCGGCGCCGCCCTCGCCTTGGCTCTCAGCGCGCTGTCTTTTCTCCCTGGTTGCGGTCAGTCGTCGTCCGCAGGCGTCACCCCCGCTGCGGCCGTCGCGGAGACCCCCAATCCCCCTGCGCAGGCCCACGTCGCCTCGCCCACCGACCCGCAAACCGCGCTTCCGAAGCCGCCTCCGTTCGAGGTGGCCGATCTGGTCGAGCGCGTGACGCCGGTCGTCGTCAACATCACCACCGTGCATCAAGCGCGCATGAGCCGTCGAGGGCTCAACCCCTTCGAGCCCTTCGGAGGCGGCGAAAGCGCGAAGCAGACCGCCCTGGGCACGGGCTTCATCATCGACGCTTCGGGCTATGTGGTGACGAACGCGCACGTCGTCGAGGGCGCCGACGAAGTCTCGGTGCGCCTCGCCGACGATCGGGACCTCGAAGCGGACGTCGTCGGGCGCGACACGAAGCTCGATTTGGCCCTGCTTTTGTTGCGAAACGCGAGTGGCCTTCCCGCCGCGGCGCTCGGCGATTCGAACGCCCTCCGCGTGGGCGAGGTGGTGGTCGCCGTGGGCAATCCCTTCGGTCTCGGACACACCGTGACCCTCGGCATCGTGAGCGCGAAGGCGCGCACGATCGGCGCCGGTCCTTACGACGATTTCATTCAGACCGACGCCTCGATCAACCCCGGAAACTCGGGCGGACCGCTGTTC
>CAYLJT010000475.1:0-6883 GCA_964383995.1 uncultured Polyangiaceae bacterium | reverse complement strand
ACGCCGTCACGACCGGGCACCACCACATGCAGAAGCTCCAACGCCAGCCTTCGCGTCGCTCGATCCGGGTCGTGCTCCCCGATCGCCGCAACCACGTCGCGGCCGGTGACCCCCTCGGCGACAGGATCGTCCTCCCAGCCGCTCTTTCTGCCCAAAAGACGCAGCACCTCGTAGCGCGTGTCTCGGTCATCGGGCGGATTCTGCAACACACGCAACAGCGGCACCGTCGGCGGCACACCCGCCTCGTCCACAATCTCCCCAGCCAAGAGCTGATTCTTCGCCATCAGGCCTTGCCCCACGAGCTCGCGCAGCAAGGGCTCGAACAACGCGGGCTCCGTCAAGCCCGCCGACAGCCGCAGCACCTCCGCAAAACGCTCGTCTTGCCACTTACCTGCGACCTTACCCACCAGCTCGGGATGCGACACAATCTGGCTTTGCACGTGCTTCGCGGCCAGGTACTCCTGAAACGAAAGGTGCAAGAACGCTACCCTACTCTGCCCCAGGTCTACCAGCAGGCCGCTTTCCCGCGGTATCGCTTGAAACAGCCGCCTGCCATCGTCGAGCGATAGCCGCCATTCCAACAGCGGCTCCTCCAGCGCCTGCAGCGCCTCCTCCACGGCCGCTTCTTCGTGGCCCTCTTCCATCATCCAATACGCCAACGGACGCAGCAGTCCCAACGCTTCTTCCGCCGAGAACGACGGTCGCAACCCCGCCGCTTCGCGCCACAGGCTCAACAACACCCGCACGCAGTCCGCGTACAGGTTGATCCGCCTCTCGGGCAAACCCCGCTGGCTGCGGTGCACCAGGCAGATGATCTGCAACAGCAAGGGACTGGTCGCCAGCTTGGCCAGCCGCTTGCGACGTTCATCGCCCGCCACAAACAGCGCCTTTTCCAGCTCTCCCGCCAAACGAGCAGCTTCGGCCTCACTTTCGGCCTCAGGTCGGTTGGGCCTCGCCTGCGTCTCCACGGCCTTGTACCACGTCCCGATGAAATGTACGGCCTCGTGTAGGGCGAGATCCTGCACGTGCAGCTCCAAGAACTTGCCTGATAACACCACGTCGCCGCGGTACGCTACATAGCGGCTCGTCAGCAAGAACTGGCTCTTTGGTTGGGACGAAAGACACGCCTCCAACCACCTGGAGACCTCCCGCCTTTCAGCTTCTGTTCGCACTTCATCCAGGCCATCGATCAAGACCAGCAGCTCGTCACGCCTCAGCAGCGCATCCGCAAAGTCGGCAGGCATGTCGATGTCAGGACGCGCAAGAGCGTCTACCAGCGCCGGCCTCAGCCCCTTGGCGGGCTCTTTCACCGAGCGCAAGGGCACCAGCACGGGGACCATCGCCTTCGGTAAACCAAGGCTTTCTGCGCCTTTTTCTATGCAGGCCAAGACGAAGTGCTTGAGCAAGGTGCTCTTGCCACTGCCTGGATCGCCCAACACCACCGCGCCTCGCACCTTGCACTTGGCGGCTTGCACAAAGGCTTGGTCGAACGGCACATCCCAGCGGGATTCCATTTCCAGGTGCTCGATGTCTTGACCCCTGCCCATGTGCTTCCAGTCACGGTCGGTGACCGGTCGATACACATGGGCCTGCAGCGGCACGTAGACCTCGGAGAGAGCGATGGGGATGCGCACCACGTCGGGCGGAAACCCCGCTACGGGAAGGTGCTCGCACGCGGCGCGGAGCTTGTGGAGGTAACGGTCGAGGTCGGTGTGGGCAGGACCGGGAACCATCTCGCTGGAGACGGAAGGACCCTTGAAGTGCCGCAGGCCGCTTCGACTGACCGCTGCGGCGAGGGAGTCGGGTGTGGTGAAGTAGTCGAGGGGCTGACCTGAAAAGCTGTTGCGGAAGGCTTCGAGCGCGTCCAAACGTCGGAGAATCTCGGCACGCGCGGCAGCGTCTTTGACCTTCCGCAGCTCGCTCTCTTCCCTTGGCCCACTCCACGCGTACTCGTCCTTGACAAAAAACGCGTACACGGGAATCCCTAGCTCCCGCGCCTTTCTCACCTCCAGCTCCGTCATCGAGGTCAGGCCGTCTCCGCCCTGCGCGACGGTCGGCACCCACCCGTAGCGGTGCGCCACGATCAGCACCAGCGCCGCGGACTCCGCGACCGCCGCCAGACACTCGCCCACCGTCGGCTCGGCGCGGGCGCCGAAAGTCTCCATACGAATCAGCGCGTGCCCCAGGTTTTCTACGGCCTTCGACGCAGCTTCGCGGTAGTCGCGTAGGTCCTTCTCGGTGGAGGAGATGAACACCCGCGCCGCGCCCTTGCTTGCCGACATGCAGGGCATGCTCGCAAAATGCAGCGCGTTTCGCAAGGCTGGCTCACCGACGTCTCCGCCTTCGGTCCACCCTCTCAAGCAAAATAGACCCCAAGGACCGGCAGCGCGGTCGGCCGGCAAGCTCAACGTTCCCCTGGATCCGGGTAGCGGCCCGCGGCGCAGGTTGAAGCTGGACGAAACCCGATGCCGCGCCCGCGGCGCAGGTTGGAATGCTTTTTCAAACCGCGGTGATAGTAGCCCGGGACTGGCCGGGACCTCAGTCCCGGGCGGCGTTGTCCTTGGACCTAGCCAACAGAGCCTCGAGCTCCGCAACGCGCCCAAGCGCAGCCTCTTTCGCCGCCCGTTCGGCCTCCTCGCGCGTCATCCACAGGTCCTTGAGCGCCTCGTCCGACGCGATGCGCAGACGACTTCCTTCGTTCACCGCTGCTACGTAGCCCTCGATGGCTGGCGACCAAAAGGGCCCTTCGCCCGCGTAGACCCTTGTCAGCTCACCGTCGTCGCCGCGCAGCCAAAGCTGAAGGCGATGCGGACCACCTCGCACGGGCGGGCCCGCCAGCTTGGGATCGAAAATCCAAAGCTCCTTCGTGCCGCTCGCCGCGTAGCGTTCGGGCGCCGATACGTAGTCTTTCTTGGCGTTGTTGCCACTGACCACCTCAATGGCCAATGCGGGCGCCGCGTGGCCAGCCTTCCACGTGCACAGGCTCATGAGCTCGTCGCCTTCAGGGGGTCGAGGACAAAGAACACACAGGTCGGGATCCACGCCGATGTTGGGGCGCTCTTCGTCCCACCTCACGGCAAGGTTTCGCGCTACTTGAGCCGAGATGCCCATCCGGTCGCGCCACGCCAACAAGAGCGCCTTCAACACGTCCAACACAATGTCGTGGGGCTGCGACTCGGGCACCGTCTCCTCCGTAAGCGTCCAATCCGGGTGGGTCCGAGGCACTTCGTAGACAATTCGAACAGCGTGCGCGGCGGCGACCATGGACTTCAGCCTACACCAGCAACGGGCCCGGTTCCAGAGAAACGGCGCCTCGCGGCCCTTCGGCGCTGCCCGCAGCCGGGGGGGTGGAGGCTGAAGCCTCCTTCTCGGTGGAGGAGATGAACACCCGCGCCGCGCCCTTGCTTTCCGCCATGGAGGGCATGCTCGCAAAATGCAGCGCGTTTCGCAAGGATTGGCTCGTCGACGTCTCCGCCTGCGGTCCACCCTCTCAAGCAAAATAGACCCCAAGGACCGGCAGCGCGGTCCGTGGGCAAGCTCAACCTGCCGCTGGGTCTGGGTAGAGGTCCGCGGCGCGGGTTGACCCTGGACGAAACCCGATGCCGCGCCCGGCCGTGTGTACATTTGCTCGATGTTACGCTATGCTCGGGCAATGAATCTCACCGATCTGGAAGCCGAGGCGTTGAAGCTCGATCCCTCCGGACGCGCGCGCCTCGCCGAGAAGCTGTTGGAAAGCCTCGAAACCCTCTCGGACGAAGAGAACATGCACCTTTGGCTGGACGAGGCCGAACGTCGTGACGCCGACCTGGACGCCAATCCGGCAGCAGCGCGCTCGGCGGAGGACGTGTTGAGAGACGCTCGGACCCGCTTCGCGTGAGCTTGTCCGCACAACCTCAAGCCGGCACGCCAATTCGAGGCGAGCTGCATCAATGGCGCCTTCGCCGGTTCCTTACTCAGTAATCTACCGCGTTCGCGTCGATCACATCAGGATACTGGCCATCGCTGCGCACAAGCAACGTCCGCTGTACTGGCAACGACGCACTTAGGCGCTCCTCGGTCCGCGGCACGCCTTCAAACGTGGTGGAAGTGAAGTAGACTCGCTGGGATAGGTTGTCGTGACCGGCGCGTCAGAACCCTTCGAGAAAGCGTTCCACTTCAGCGGGCGAGCGCAGCCGCAAGTAGCGGTATCCGGCGAAGCGGCTGGGCCACGCCCGGCGCCGCTGGCGATAGCTGCGCAACGCGAAGCCGACCAACGAATCGCGCCCCCAGAACACCGTCCGCAGCGACTCCCGATTGCCATTCCAGAGTGTCTCGCGCAAAAGCCAACGTCGCATTGTCCTCGCCGCCAAACGCGGCATCCATACCGAGGCCGGGAGGTCGAGCCAGACCACCAGGTCGGCGCGCGCGAGCACCAGCTCGCCGACCTTGGCTTCGTAGTTTCCATCGACCACCCAGCGCTCGGCTTCGAGCAGCGGAGACAGTGTTGCGCGCAGCACGTCGTCGGGTGTCTCGACCCAGCCCGGACCGTGGACCAGGGCGTCCAGCTCGATGAAACGCGCGTCCAGCTTGGCGGCGAGCGCCTTGCCCAGCGTGGTCTTCCCACAGGCGCTGGTCGTCGACACGATGGCAATACGGTTTGGACGCGGGAGAGCCATGGAGACTTTTCGTGAGGATCTTCTTCGATTGGCAGGTGACCTTGAACGTACCGAGTCCGCGAAGCGGACTTTGCAATAGTAGCCCGGGACTTCAGTCCGGGCGGCGTCCATCCGCTCACTCCGGTCGGGCAAATTCCAGATCGGCGTCAAGGTCCTCCACCCGCAGATTGCTCGACGGGGAACCTAGACGCCCTAGGCTGAGCAAGAAGTCTACTCTGCCCTTGCCGCAAAGCTTCGCCGCTTGGCCCGAGGTCAGACGACCCATGTCGTACAACTTGGCGGCTAGGAGCAGCTTGGCCTCCGACGAAAACCTCGCGGCCCTACGGTAAAGCATCGCGCCCACGCCCAACATCACAACTCCCATCCACACCCCCGACGAGCGCCCTCCGCGCGGCCCGCTCGACAAGGCACATCCACTCTCACTCTCCTCACCTGCATCGTTGACCTCCGGATTGGACACGCCTCCGCTGGAGGTCGACGCCATCGGTTCAGGCACACACACGCCGCTGTTCTCTTCGTCTCCACAGATCCACTCCGCCGGACAGGGCACCTTCTCGTCGCATTTTCGCGTGCAAAACGGCCCTTCTCCGACGTCGATGCACAGCCCCGAAGTGCACTCGGGCGCGTCGCAGGGGCCGCCTACGCTGCCGCCATAGCCTTTGTCGGTTGGCGCTCCCATCGCCCACGGTGGGGCTTGATAGCCACCCACTTCGGCGGCGTGTAAGGCGCCCTCGATCAACCAGGCTCCCCAGGCGTCGTCTGCGAAGACGGCGCCGTAGGTCGGCGAGGTGCAGCCGACCACACCCCTCGACAAGACACCTACCACTCGGTTTTGATCGTCAATGGCAGGTCCACCCGAGTCCCCTGGACAGGTGCCCTCGTCCCCCATCCACTCCGTTCTCTTTGCGTCGGGCGGGCAGCCCTCACCCGCGCATACGACGGACAGGCCGTCCCTGCGGCGGCGCACGCCGGCCTCCAGTCCGTCGTCGTTGGTGCCGCCGTAGCCGATGGCAGAAAAGCCTTCACCGGGGGTGATTGCGACATCGACCCGCGGGACCAGCGGTACGGCTTCGGAGGGGTCGATGTTGACATCCAGCACCAACAACGCTTGATCGCGCCCGCATAGGCCGTCTTCGTTGAGCAGCGGATCGCTCGACGCCGCGTCGACCGACAGGACGATGATTTCGGACACGCGGTGGAAGTATTTCTCTTCCCAAATGAACATGGGCTGCGAGGTCACGAAGAACCCTTCAGCCGGGTGCAAGGCCCCAACAACACCACAGCCGATGGGCACGTCCGAGACACAATGCCGACCCGTCAACACCAGGTTGGGCGCAAGGAGCGACCCGCTGCACGTCGCAGCGATCGTGTCGTCGTAGATGCCAACGACCGCCGTGTCGGCCGCGTCGTCGTACCCACCCCGAATGCCCTGCCCCTGCCCCTGGGTCTGCTCCCCGCGACCATTCGCGTCGACACCGCAACCGAACGTGGCACAAGCCGCGGCCAAGAACGCAAAACGACCCAGGGCGCCAAGGGACCTCATGGGGGGATTATCCACTGCTTTTTTTGCGAAGGGAAGCGCTGTGCGGTCCTCGACGCCGAGGACGGGAGCCCGACGGCAGGCACTTGGGACCCCCACCAGAGCCTCGGATCATAGGCCGATCACAGGGGCTCTAGCGCCCGATCCTCGGCAGAATATTGGTCTTGCACAAATTGAAGATTCAATTTACAATTTGTGCACAGCCTTGATCCGACGAAACCTCCAAAGCACGCTCGAAGCGGTCGCCAAGCGCCATCCGGTGGTCACGCTCACGGGTCCTCGCCAGTCGGGAAAAACCACCCTGTGTCGGATGACCTTCCCGCGAAAGCCGTATGTGTCGTTGGAGGCTCCGGACACCCGCGAATATGCGCTGCAAGACCCGCGGGGCTTTTTGGCCGAGCACCGCGAGGGAGCCATCTTCGATGAGGTTCAGCGGGCACCGAACCTCCTTTCCTACCTGCAAGGCGAGGTCGACGAGCGACCGGAGCCCGGTCGCTTCATTCTCACCGGGTCGCAACACTTCGGCCTCATCGACTCCATTGCTCAGTCGCTGGCAGGGAGGAGCGCAATCTTGCATCTATTGCCCCTCTCCCTCGACGAGATGGAGCGATTTTCGCCGGCCTCTTCGCGCGATCTGTTCGACGTGCTCTTGCAAGGGGCCTACCCACCCATTCACGACAGGCAGCTC
>CAYLJT010000474.1:0-6884 GCA_964383995.1 uncultured Polyangiaceae bacterium | reverse complement strand
CGCCGCGGCCGAGGCGCTCCATGAGCCTCGTCGGCGCGTTGCGGAGGCGATCGGTTTCGGTGGGGAAAAGCCAGGACCAGATGCCCATGCGTGTGCTCCTCGACGGGGTCGCGGCTGGCTATGGGTCACATTCGCCGCCGGGGCAAGCTCGCTCTTTCGGCGCGCCGAGCTCGCGGGGGCGACACGTCTTGCTCCGCCGACTCGGTTGGAGGACGATCGGGCCCATGTCAAGCTCTTCCCTGAGCGCGCCGACCATCCGCGCGGCCGAGCCGGCGGACTGCCAGGCCGTCGCCGCGATCTACAACCATTACATTGCGAAGACGGTGGTGACGTTCGAAGAACAGGAGGTCTCTGGCGACGAGGTCCGCCGGCGTCTGGGCGATGTCAGGGACGCTTCGCTTCCGTGGCTCGTCGCCGAGGTGGACGGTTTCGTGGTTGGCTACGCCTACGCCTCCAAGTGGAACGGTCGCTGCGCCTACCGCCGCTCGGCCGAGGTGACTGTATATTTGTCGCCTACCCACCAGGGTCGTGGTCTGGGATCGCGGCTCTACGAAGCGCTGTTTCGCGCGCTCCGGGCGCGAGGCATGCACACCGCCCTCGCGGGCATCGCCTTGCCCAACGAGGCCAGCGTCGCGCTGCACGAGAAGTTTGGGATGGAGAAGGTCGCCCACTTCCGCGAGGTAGGCTTCAAGTTCGGGCGCTGGATCGACGTCGGTTATTGGCAGTGCACGATGGAGCCCCCGCCCTCAGACGACGCGAAATAGCTCGATGGGCTCGGCCTTGCCACGGAGGCTCCTTGCCCCGATCGAGCGCACCTCGATGCCCGCTTTCTGCGCGCGGCCCGCAGTGATGGGATCCATGACGATCTCCCCTGTGGTCGCCACACCGCAAATGCGGCTCGCGATGTTCGTCGCGTCGCCGATGGTAGCATATTGAATATAATCCACTGAACCTATATTTCCGGCGGCGACGAACCCGGTGTTGATGCCGATGTGCACACCGATGGGTTGCCCGCTGCCAAGCTCGGACGACAGGGCAGCGGCGGCCTTCTGCATGTCGAGGGCCGCGCGCACCGCGCGCACGGGGTCGTCGGGGTGGCTCACCGGGACGCCCCACGCCGCGAGCAGCGCGTCGCCGATGTACTTTTCGAGGGTGCCCTCGTATTGGAACACGATACCTGCCATGACGGGGAAGTACTTGTTCAGGAGGGCGATGACCTCCACGGGGCGCATGCGCGACGACATCTCGGTAAAGCCGCTGATGTCGCAGAACAGCAGGGTGGCCTCGGCCTCGACCGTGGCGACCTGCGCGCCCCCGACGCCCATCATGGTCGGCACGACGGACGGTGGGAAGAAGCGAAGCAGGCTCCGGCGCGCCACGGCCTCCTCGGCCAGGCGCGCGTTGAGCAGGGCGTTCTCTATGGCGATGGCGGCTTGACTGGCGAACGCGGAGAGAAATTCCAGATCTTCCTCGTCGAAGCGATTGGGCAAGGTCAGGTTGTCGACGTAGAGCACGCCGAGCACGTCGTCGTGGGGCTTGAGCGGCGCGCACATGGAGGTGCAAATCGACTGCAAAACGAGGGAGCTTGCGTCGCGCAGGCGGGGATCGACGCGGGCGTCGGAGAACAGGGCCGCCTCGTTGGTGCGCATGACGTAGCGCGCGATGCTCTGGCTGAAGGCGACGCTCTCGGGCGGTCCGGCGCGGCGCGAATGCCACACCCGGGGCTCGAGCTCGCCGGTCTTGGGGCTCAACAGCAGGATGACCGCGCGATCGATGTCGAGGATGTCGGACGCGAGAGAAAGGATGCTGGAAAGCAGGGCATCGAGGGAGCTTGGGGAGGAGAGGAGCTGGCTGACCTTGAGCAGGATGCGGAGCTTGTTGTGGTCCCGTTCGGCGCGCGTGGCGGCCAGCGCACCTACCCGTGTGGAGCCCACCGCGGTGCGCAGGATGTCCTTCATCGGCGTGCGCGTCAGGTCGCCGTCGATGTTCAGGGTCAGGGCCGGCTTCGGCGCCATGGAAGGGGAGGTGCTTTGGGCCAGGGCCTCGTAGGTCGCCAAAACGTCGCCGAACTTGATGACGTGGTGCGGGCCGAGGGTGATTCTCTGAATCCTCGTGCCGTCGACGAAAGTGCCGTTTTTGCTGGCGATGTCGTGCAGCATCACGCCGTCGTCGCCGACATCGAAGCGCGCGTGCGCCCGGGAGAGGCTGCGGTGGCTCAGCGTGAGGTGATTTTCGCGGGTGCGCCCGACCGTGTTGGAGCCCGCTTTCAGGTTGAACACCTGCTCTTCCGGGGTGCCTGGCGAAACGGTCAGACGCGGGTTGAAGGGGCTCATCCTGGGGGCCTAGGTGGCTCGTTGGCCATGAAGTCTACATCGTGCCAGGAGACCAGAGCGATTTTCGGTCCGCCAGGTCGGGACGACGCGGGCTCTCGTGCGTTGGCTGGTCAGGGTGGCTGTTGTGCGGTGGCCTTGGGCAGGGGCGGCAGCTCGAAGTCCGTCATCGCCCGGAGCGCGGCTGGGTTGAGGTGCAGCACGCGCCTTTGCACCTCTTCGGCGCTGAGCGGCGGCTCCCGTTGCAGCGCGAAAAATACCCGCAACGCGCGGCCAATCGCCAGCAGCGAGAGGGGAATGTCCAGGGCGACCGTGCCGAGCCGGCGGAGGAAAGACGGCTCGTTTTCCAGATCGGCGCGCGTGTAGCCATAGCGCTCCATGATCTTGCGTTGGGTGCCTTCGATGATGCGGATCCAGGAGGGCGTGAGGGCTTTTTTCCAGCTATCACTCGGACCTTTCCGGGCCTCGTGCGCCCCCGCGAGCCAGGGGTAAGGTGGCGCGTCGGCGGGGGCGTATTGCACATGGTCGAGCACCTTGTCGTCCCACTCTTCCCCCACGAAATCCAGGATTTTGGACATTTCTTCCTTGGGATCTTGCACCAGATCTTCCAGGCGAACCTCGTGGATCCGATCGCGAAACCGGTAGACCGCCTGCACCTGCGCGATGGCAAACAGGTTGACCATGCCGAGGCTCGACGGGGCCCAGGGCATGCGCGCGAGGGACGCCACCGTGGCCCGCGGATCGCGCATGATGTGGACGATCCGCGCGTCCGGGTAGTCGTCCAACATGCGCCCCACGTACGCCGCGTCGTAGGGTGTTTTGTCGCCGAAGCGGACCTTGCCAAATTGCTTGGCCTTGGCCTTCATGACGGCGCTGAACACGTCGGCGTAGCTGACCTCGCCCGAGCCGAGCTCGGCGCGCACGCTCTCCTTCGTGAGGTTGAGCCAGGCGAAGGGAAACGAGCCGAAATAGCGCTCCAGAAACGCGCGCGGGGCCCTTCGTTTGCGGTGCGGCGCGGCGGCCGAGTAGAAGCCGGCCTCGTGGGTCAAGTGGATACGGCTGTGCGCGTTGAGCATTTGGCGCAGCAGCGTGGTCCCCGAACGGCCCGAGCCGATGACGAAGATGGGAGACCGCTCGGGAGCCGTTCGCGCCATGGCGCCATCCTATGTCGATCATCGCGCAACGAAGCGGGGTAGCCTACCGGCCATGCGCTTTTCTCCCCTCGCGCTAGCGTTGTTGGTTCTTGGCTGCGGAGCCGCCGAAGAGCCCAAACCCCAAACCCCACCTGCCAAGCTGGAACCCGTGAAGGCCGACGTCCCCGCCGATCCTGCGCCGCCCAAGACCACGCTGAATTACCCGGCGACACGCTCCGAAGCCATCACCGACACCCTCCACGGTGTGCCGGTACGCGATCCGTACCGCTGGCTCGAGGATGAGAAAAACCCCGAGGTTCAGGCCTGGATGAAGGCGCAAGACGACTTCGCGCGGGCCGAGCTGGCGAAGCTCCCCGAGCGCGACGCCATCGCAAAGCGCCTGCGCGAGCTTTACTACATCGACTCGCTGTCCGCGCCGCGCAGCCGCAAGGGGCGTTATTTCTACACGCGGCGCCACGCCGACAAAGAGAAGGCGATCGTCTACTGGAAAGACGGAAAGCAGGGCACCGAGAAGGTGCTCTTCGATCCCAACACCTGGTCCGACGACGGCAGCGTCGCGCTCGGTGGCTGGGAGCCCTCGTGGGATGGCAAGAAGGTCGCCTACAAGGTGCACCCGAAGGCCTCGGACGAGGCGACTTTGTACGTGATGGACGTGGCCTCCGGCGAAAAATCGAAGGTCGACGTGATCGAGGGCGCGAAGTACGCGTCGGCCTCGTGGACCCCGTCGGGGGACGGCTTCTTTTACGTTTGGCTTCCAACGGATCCGAACGTGAAGGTGGACGAGCGTCCGGGCTACGCCGAGGTGCGCTTTCACAAGCTCGGCGAAGATCCGAAGAAAGACGTGATTTGGCACGAGAAAACGGGGGACGCGACGACCTTCCTCGACCCTAGTTTGTCCCGCGACGGCAAGCTGTTGCTGCTCAACGTGCACCACGGTTGGAACCAATCGGACGCCTTCTTTCGCGACGCGACGAAGGGGCCGAAGGGACCGTGGACACTGCTCGCGAAGCGCGACGGCACCCACTACTACCCCCTCGCGTACAAGGGTCGCATCTACGTGCACACCGACGAAGATGCGCCGCATTCCAGGGTATTTTCGGTCGATCCGAAGCGACCGGAGCGCAAGGCTTGGATCGAGGTGGTGCCCGAGCGCGCGGACGCGACGCTCACCTCGGCGACGATCATCGGCGGGCGCTTGGTGCTCCACTACTTGAAGGACGCCGCGAGCCAGGTGGAGGTGCGTGAGCTCAACGGCACGCTGGTGCGCGAGCTGAAGCTGCCGGGCATCGGCACGGTGAGCGGGCCCGTCGGCTTGGACGACGAAGATGAGGCCTATTTCGGCTTCGATTCGTTCACGACGCCGTTCGAGGTGCACGAGACCAGCGTGCGCACGGGGGAGACGAAGCTCTACTCCAAGGTGAACGTGCCGGTCGATCCGAGTTTTTACGTGGTGGAGCAGATGTTCTTCAATTCGAAGGACGGAACCCGGGTGTCGATGTTCGTCGTGCGCCGAAAGGACCTCGTGAAGGACGGCAGCGCGCGCACGATCCTGTACGGCTACGGAGGCTTTCAAATCGCCGAAACGCCTTCGTTTACCGCGTCGATCTTCCCTTGGCTCGAACGCGGTGGCGTGTACGTCGTGACCAACCTGCGCGGCGGCGGTGAGTACGGCGAGGCCTGGCACAAGGCCGGCATGCTCGACAAAAAGCAGAACGTCTTCGATGACTACTTCGGCGCGGCCGAGGCGCTCATTCGCGAGAAGATCACGCGGCCCGCGAAGTTGGTTGCGAGGGGTGGGTCGAACGGCGGTCTGCTCGTCGGCGCGGCGGTGACACAACGCCCCGATCTGTTCCGCGCGGGGCTGTGCGCTGTGCCCCTGCTCGACATGGTGCGCTACCACCAATTCGGCTCCGGACGCACGTGGATCGAAGAGTACGGCTCCGCCGACGATGCCGCGTTGTTCCCGTCGTTGCTTGCCTATTCGCCCTACCACCACGTGGCGAACGGCACGCGCTACCCGGCCCTGCTGCTGCTCTCTGCCGACAGCGACGATCGCGTGGATCCGATGCATGCGCGCAAGTTCGCGGCGGCGATGCAGGCCGCGTCGACGGGGGGTCCGGTGCTCTTGCGCATCGAGCGCAACTCCGGGCATGGCGGCGCCGATCTGGTGAAGTCGGCCGTGGAGAGGGGCGCGGACGAGTACGCCTTCGCGCTCGCGCAGACCGCCAACCCCTAGCCATCGAGGCTCTGCGTGTCGCTTTCGAGCACCTACGTCGAAATCGCGATCGGGCTCTCCACGCTCTTCGCGCTGCTCTCGCTCGTGGCCTCGCTCGCGGCGGAGCTCGTGGCGCGGGCGCTCTCCATGCGCGCGCGCATGCTCGAAGAAGCGATCCGCGGCCTGGTGGGCGACGGCGACATGGCGCGCCGAATCTATCGCCACGCGCTCGTGCAGGGGCTCAGCCGCGCCAAGCGCTCGGCGCGCTACATCGACGTGTTACGGCGCGGTTACGATCGCGTGCGCCGGCTGTTTCAGGGGCAAAAGGCGCGGCCCGTCGATGGCCTCGACGACTGGCTGCTGCGGCGCGTGGAGCTCTTGCAGAAGCCTTCGTACATCTCCTCGAAGATCTTCGCCGACGTGCTGCTCGATCTCGTGCGGCCCTCGCGCCAGCTCCGCGGCGAGGTGATGCGCCTCGGTCTGACGGCGCTCTTGCCGAGCGAAGAAGAGATCGCCGATGGCAAGGAGGTCGATCGCGACGCGCTGCAAAAAGGCCTTGTAAATGCGGTAAAAGGCGACGACGAGCAGGCCCGTCTGCGGGCGCTGCTGGCGGCCACCACCTTCGATCTCGATGACGCTCCGCCCCTCGGGCAACAGGTCGCGGCGGGCATCCCGCTCTTGCGCTCGCTGCCCCTGCGCCAAGCCCTCGGGACGCTCTTTCTGAGCCGCGCGCTAGCCCGTCGCGCGCGCGAGGGGAAGGCGACGCCGCCCGAGGTCGACATCGCGACGGCGCACGCCGCCCTCGCCGCGTGGTTCGACGACGCGATGGATCGCGCTACCGGCTGGTACAAGCGCCGCATCCAGCTCGTGGTCATCGGTATCGCCGCGCTGATCGTCGCCGCGCTCAACGTCGATGCGTTTTACATGGCCGATCGCATCGCGCGCGACGAGGCCGTGCGCGCCGCGATCGTGGGCGATGCAGCCGCGCTGCGCGCAGAGGCCCCCAAGGTGCCCATCGACGACACCGACACCAGCGAGACCCTCGCGACCCGCGTGGCCGAGCTGTCGGTGGAGATCTCGAAGCTCTCGTTGCCGATCGGGTGGCCCGCGCGCGATGAGGTCGACGAAGTGGAGGCCGACGTGGCGAGCGCGAAGACGGCCCTCGCGGAGGCCACCGAAGAGCAA
>CAYLJT010000473.1:0-6914 GCA_964383995.1 uncultured Polyangiaceae bacterium | reverse complement strand
TTGCGAATCATGCGCGCGAGGGTGTCGGCGCGGCCGAGGGGCGCCAAGCGCGCAGAGAGCGAGGCTTCGTATTTGGTGTAGCCCGTCTGCGCCATGGCCGTGTCGACGGGGCCTGGATAGACCGTCATGACGTGGACACCGGTGCCCCAAAGCTCACCGCGCAGGCCCTCGGACGCGGTGGCCAGGCCGCCCTTGGCGGCGTTGTAATAGAACATGCCTGGCAGGGGCGTGAGCGCTGCCATCGACGCGATGTCCACGATCGTGCCGTGGCCGCGTGCGATCATCCCGGGCAAAACCGCGCGGGTCAGCCTGAGGGGCGTAAACACGTTGAGCCGCAACAGGGCCTCTCCCGAGGCAACATCGGCGAGGTCCGTGGCCTCGATGTTTTGCACGCCCGCGTTGTTGATCAGCACGTCCACGGGACCGAGCTTCTTTTCGGCCTCGGCGAGCCAGGAGGTGGCCGCTTCGGGGTCCGACAGATCGGCCGCCACCACGTGGGTCTCCCCCTTTTCCTCGGCGGCGATGGCCAAAAGCTTCTCTTTTCGCCGCGCGACCAGGGTGACCTTGGCGCCGGCGCGAAGATACTCGCGAACGATGGCTTCGCCGATGCCCGCCGACGCGCCCGTTACGACCACATGCATGATGGCTCGACCTCCATGACCGCGTTTTGCGGAGCATCCTACTCTGCAATCGACCCCGCGAACGCGTTTGGTGCTATGCGAGCGCAAGATGACGTTCTTGGGCCGCCACAGGAAGCGTTTGGCGCACAAAAAGAGCCCCCGCTTCGCCCTCGGCGCCGCGCTCTTCGTGCTGGGGTGCGGCGGCGGTGGCGAGGCCCTGGCCCCCGAGGCGCCCGCATTTCCCAGCGAAGCCGAGCTTTCGCAAGCGCTCCCGCCCAAGGCGGCGGCGCCCGCGCAACCGCCTCCCGTCGAAGCGCCCAAGCCCCCTGCGCCGCCCCCGGAAGAGCCGGTCCCGGAGCACCTCGGCACACCCGCGTCGAGCCGCGCGGCGGCCCCCGCGTGGTGGCTGAGCCACGACGAACCGAGCTATGCCCCCGCCCCTCCCGGCGAAATAAGCCTGTTCGAAGCCGCCGCCGAGCCCCACGGCGGCGACGACCCTGCGGCGCTGGCCTGCGCGTTCAACATTGGTCATTTCCGCGAGGACACCTTCTTCACCTCGGCCCAAGCCGCGGCGGACATGGTCATTCACGCCCGTTTTGGCAAGAAAGACCCTCGCCCCGAACACGTGACCTTCAATGGCTGGGACAACAACGCGGCTGTATTCGTGGTGCCCTTGGCCGTATTGCAGCCAGGAGATGCCCTGTCGCTCCGCATCGACGATGCCAATGTCTTCTCCCCCGACACGATTGATCGGGTGAAGGCGGTCTATCAAGGCAGCTATCCATTGAAATTGCGGGGGCGCATCACCAAGGGCGAATGTCGGCCGGTGGGTCGCGCCCTCATCGAAGCGTCTGCGCGCGCCACCAAGGCTCAGTTCGACAACGAAATCGAGGCCTTCGCCAAAGGGAAGGTGTACCTGTCGAGCTCTTCGATGGGACACTCCACCGAAAGGGTCTATGGCGCGGCGCGGAGCCTGGCGGGCCTTGTGGGTTGGGACGATCCGCGCGTGAAAGTGCGCCTCCAGCGCGTGGAGGACATCAAGGCCGCACAAACGGCCGCGTTGGGTCGCGAGGTCGAGGCAACCCTGAAGGGCCTCTCCGCGGGGCCCGTGCTGCTCGCCGATGGCATGGTCGCTCTGACCTACGAGCCCCTTCGCTGCGGGGACGACGTCGTCAAGAAGTACAAGCGCTACACCCGCAGCGCGGAGGACAGCCAGGCCTTCCGAAAGTCCCCGTGTGTGCTCGTTTTGAGCGTCGAAAACCGCACGAAGGTCGCCATCGAGATCGACCGCTTCAGCTCCGCCATCGGACCGGCAGAGGACCTGATGTTGGTCGGCCCGAAGGGCGACCGCTACGCGCTGGAGCTCGCCGCCGAGCTGACCGCCAAGGGCCTTCGGGCCTTTCCGCGCAACGGGGAGAAGAAGATCGCTCCTGGCAAGACCATCCAGGTGGCAGCGCTGCTGCTCAACCACTCGGGCTCGGAGCCGCCTGCTCCGCCCCCCGCAACGCCGTTCTTGTTGCGCTCGATCTACGGATCTTCCCATTCTCCCGTCGACGCCGCGACCCCGGCGCGCTTCGCGGGCACCGTGGAGATGCGCGGCACCGCGTTCGCGTGCGACGCAGCCGCCACGGCGCGCTACGAGGCCTTGAAGAGCGTGTGGGTCCGAGACATCAAGGGCCCGACCTGCGTGCTCGACGCCGAGGTCAGAAACATCGGTACCGTCCCTTGGATGGTGTACACCTCGGGCACCTCCCTCGGTCCGATCCACGGGCTTGCGCTCCTCACACGCAAAGATCAAGGCCTTCGCCTGACCACCCTGGAGCTGGACGGAAAGCCAGGATCCGGCCGGGTCGAGCTGGCCCCCGGGGCTAGCCTGCCGATGACGTTCGTCGGTGAGAAGGATGAGCTGCCGGCCCCGACGCCCGCCCTGACTGACCTCGTCCTGCATGCTTCGTTCAGCCAGACCCTAGGCTTTGCTCGCATCGAATGAGATCTTCCATGCCCCCTACCCTCTTTCCCAGCGACCTCGACGCCCACCTCTCCAGCGCCAAGGCTTCCAGCTCGGTGGTCGTTTCGGGCCGCGTGCTCCAGAGCGACGGCCTCGATCTGACCATCGCCGACGCCTTCACCTCGCTCGAGGTCGAGCTGTCCGCGACCAGCGACGTCGCGGCGTACGACCTCGTGACCGTCCAGGGCAAGGCGCAGCAGGGGAAGATCACCGGCGCCACCGTGGTCTCGGTCATCCGACCCGAGAAACCTGGTCCCGAGGTGGTCGACGATCTTCCCGACGAGCCGCGCACGGAGACCGAGCGGTTTACGCTGTTTGGGGTCGGTCAAGCGCTGGTCGCGCGCTCGGTGGTATTGTCTTCGGTGCGGCGCTTCTTCAGCGAGCGGCGTTTTCTGGATGTCCAGACGCCCGTCCTCGTGCCCTGCCCGGGCCTCGACGTGCATCTGGACCCCTTCCCGGTGACCGACCGCACGCCCCGCTACCTTGCCACCTCGCCCGAGCTGCAAATGAAGCGCTTGCTTGTGGGCGGCGTGCCCCGCTGTTTCCAACTGACCCCCTGTTTTCGCCGGGGTGAGCAGGGCAGCAAGCACAACCCCGAGTTCTTGATGCTCGAATGGTACCGAGCCTTCGCTGAGGTCGACGAGGTGATGGCAGACACCGAGGCTTTGGTGCGTTTCGTGGCCGGCGAGCTGGGGGTTGGCAAGACGTTGGAGGTAGAGGGTGTCGAGGTGCGCCTCGATCTACCCTTCCTGCGGCTGACCGTCGATGAAGCGTTCGTCCGCTACGGCGGGCTTGCGGTGGGCGAGGCCATAGACCTCGCGGAGCGCGACGAAGACGCCTATTTTCGCCTGCTTGTCGAGAAGGTCGAGCCGGCCCTGGCCAAGCTGGACCGCCCCGTGTTCTTGAGCGAGTACCCCATCAGCCAGGCCTCGTTGGCCAGGCCCAAACCTGGAAATCCGAAGGTGGCGGAGCGCTTCGAGCTTTACCTGGGCGGTGTGGAGCTATGCAACGGCTTCGGCGAGCTGACCGATGCCCACGTGCAACGCGAGCGCATGGAACAAGACCGCCTAACGCGCCGCGAAAAGGGCCTGGAACTGCCTCCCATCGACGAGCGCTTCATCGCCGCTTTGCAGGAAGGAATGCCCCCCTCCGCAGGAAACGCCCTGGGGCTCGATCGGCTCGTCGCGCTCCTGCTCGGGGCCCACGAAATCGGCCACGGCATGGCGTTTCCGGAGGGCTGGCTGTAGAGGGCAGCGGTCTACTTCCTCAACAGCTTGAACGCGTGCGACCAGCCGCCGCCGCGCATGCCTGGAATGCACCACAACATGCACAAGGGCTCGATCGCGCGGGCCGCGGTGCAGGCGCCCATGTCTTCGGTCTCCCAGCCGAACAGGTCGAGCACGCCCTTGACGTCGGCCTTGGCGCCCTCGTTGTCGCCGCAGATGAACATGCTGGGCTTTTGACCGCCGAAATCGGGGTTGACCATGAAGGCGTTGCCAACGCACGAAAAGGCCTTGACCAGGTTGGCGCTCGGAAATTTCTTCTGGAGGCGCTCCATCAGCGAGTCGTTGATGCCCGTGAAGAAGCGGATGACGCCGTTCTCAGGGGGCGCGTCCTCGATGGGGTTCGTCGCGTCGATGATGGTCTTTCCGGACAGGTCGCCCGACAGCGAGAGAGCGGACTCGGCAGCGTTGCCCTTCACCGCGAGCACCAAGAGGGGCGCAAAGGCGGCGGCCTCGGCGAACGTGCCCACCTGGGCCCGATCCCCAGCGCCCGCCTTCCAATCGGCGAGCTTGGCGGCGTCGCGCGAGCCGCGCATGACCTCGTAGCCGTGCTTCAAGAAGCCGTCCGCGAGCACCTTCCCTACCATCCCCGAGCCCAAAACACTGACCTTTTTGTTTTCCATAGGCGGCCGAGACTGCCACAGCTCGCGCCCGTGCGCGAAGCGAATTTGAGGAGCACGGGCGCGCCCGGCCGCGGGTGGCGCCGGTTGGGTATGAGCGTGGGCCTGCTCTCCTTTTTGTCTTGACAACCCTAGTCGCGTCCCGTCCCATGAGCGGCGACAACACCGATTTTTCGGCGCGATGCGCGCCAAAAGGGCACGGATGTTTCAGCAAAACGGTGAGCACCAACGTTGGCTCGAAGCCGCCATCGCTGCGCTGGGTGGGGTCGCCGGCACGGTCCACGTTCAACGTGGCACGGACCTCTTCTTGACGGCAGCCCACCGCATTCCGCCCCCGGTCATTGCGGTGGTGGCGCACGTTCCCGAAGGCAAGGGCATGGCGGGCCTCGCGCAAACGCGTCGGGAGCCCGTGCAGACCTGCAACCTGCAAGATGACAAGAGCGGCAACGTGCGACCGGGGGCCAAGGCGGTGGACGCACAGGCCGCCATCGCGGTGCCACTGCTCGACGACGCCGGCTCGGTGTTGGCCGTGGTGGGCGTGGCCTGGAACGAGGCTGGCGACATCGACGCGGCGCGCCAGAGGGTTGTCTGCGACAGGGTTGAATCGCTCAAAGGCTTTCTGGAAACCTGACCAGCGGGGGGGACAGCTCCCCATTTGAGGAGACGTCATGATTCGTATCCAACGGGCGCTTTTGCTCGGCGAGGGTCAAGGTCGCGAGGAGCGCCTTCGCGCCCTCAAGGAGAACCTCCAGCTTGCCATCGAGCTCGAGCACTCCACCATTCCACCTTACCTCTACGCGCTCTACTCCATCAAGACGGGGGCCAACCTGGAGGTGGCAGCGCTGATACGCTCGGTGGTGCTGCAAGAGATGCTGCACATGTCCCTCGACTGCAACATCCTGAACGCCATCGACGGTAGCCCGCGCATCGACGACCCGAAGTTCATCCCAAGCTACCCGGGCCCCCTGCCCGGCGACGTCGAACAGGGCTTGATCGTGCCTTTGGCGCCGCTCTCCAAACAGCTCTTGAAAGACGTCTTCATGGTCATCGAGGAGCCCGAAGACCCGGTGGACGAGGGGCCTTCACCGCCCTCCGACACGGTCACCATCGGCGAGTTCTACGCGCACATCAAGGCCGAGATCACGGCCCTCAACGCGGGGGGCAACATCTTCGTCGGCGACCCCCAAAAGCAACTGTGCACGGGCTTCAAAGAGCTACAAAACAAGGGCATCAGCGACGAGACCTCGGCGCTCGCCGCCATCGATCTCATCGTCAGCCAGGGCGAAGGCAGCGCCACGAGCCCCCTCGACAGCGAGCATCAGCTCTCCCATTACTACAAATACGCCGAGATCTATTATGGACGAAAGTTGATAGCCAACCCCAACCCCAACCCGCCTCCCGAGCAAGCATGGGTCTACCAAGGGCACCGCATCCTGTTCGATCCGGCGGGCGTTCAGCCCGTGATCGTCAATCCCGACGCCCAAAGCTACGCGCCGGGCTCGCGCCTGGCGAGCCTCAACCAGGCCTTCAATCAGGCCTATTCGGAGCTTTTGCGCAAGCTGCACCGGGTGTTCAACGGTCAGCCCGATTGGCTCGGTCCGGCGCTCTTGGGCATGCAGGCGCTTAAAGACCAGGCCCAGGTCATGATGTCCATCGATGTCGTACCAGGCCAAACCGGGGGTCCGACCTTCGACTACGTTCCCGCCTGAGGAGACCACGATGAAGAAGACCCAATGGTCCATGTTTCACGGGGACGAGTCCCACTCCGGTCTCGTCCAGGGCAGCCGCATCAACCGCGCTTCGCTCGGCAAATTCAAGCTCCTCCACGACGTGCCCATCCCCGGTCCGGTCTTGTCGGTGCCCGCCGTGGTGGATGGCTATGTGTACGTCGGCCTGGCCAACAACCACGACTTGCCCGGCGCCAACGGCGGCAAGATGCTCAAAGTCGAGCTGAAAACCGGCGCCATCGTGGCCCAATACGACTGGCCGATCGATCCCGCCGAGGGCGACTCCCACGGTTTCATGGGCATGGGCTGCACGCCGCTCGTGGCTGGCGACAAGCTCTATTTCAGCGCCTTCAACGGCAAGTTCTATTGCCTCAACAAAAGCGATCTCAGCCTGGTGTGGGTCGTCAATCTACGCTACGCCGACCTTTCGTTCAATCAACCGGTCTCCAACCCCGGTGTGGCAGGCGCGCCGCCCGCCGCCGGTTGGTCGTCCCCCGTCATCGCCGCCATGGATGGCAACAATGGCCTCGTGTTCGTGGGCATGGGCGAGGGCGAAAATCCGGGCTGTTTTGGCTTCGTGTACGCCCTCGACGCGTTGACGGGTCAGGTGCAGTGGATCTATTGCACCTGCCAATACGAAGAGGGCGTGCCCAATC
>CAYLJT010000472.1:0-6923 GCA_964383995.1 uncultured Polyangiaceae bacterium | reverse complement strand
ATCACTGAAAGAAACAGGAAGATGGGGCCGATCCAGAACCGCGACAGGCCCTCCTGCTCGGCCCAGGCCATGACCAGCAGGAACGCGACCAGGCCTGCGACGTAGCTGGCGACGATCCGATGCAGGCGCCTCTCGTAGCCGCGGTCGGACTCGTTTGGCATGGCGCCGATCATCGCATCGTGGCTGTAGCGGCAGCCTAGGTATTTGCGCCAAGCGTCCCGCTATCGGCCGGGGGACGACCTGCAGCTGCCAGCCGGGATGCAGTACTATCGCGTCGGGGTCAGCCGGAAGTTGGAGACAGCGGATGCCGGAATTCAATCTGGGATGGGTGCTGCGCAAGAGCGAGCGCGGGCAAGGCGTGGGCACGACGCTGCGCCTCGACGCGGATCGCAAGGAGCCCGGGAAGATCTTCGACAACGAGCTCGATACGTTGATCGAGCGCCTGCATCAGCGCGGCCTTCGTCGCCTCGCGATGGAGCGCGGCCGCGAAACGAAGGAGAAGGTCTTCCAGTTTCCCCTCGAATTTGCGGCTGTGAAGCGCAACCTCGCCGACTTCTTGGCCACCGCGTTTGCGCCGGGACCGAGCGTCGATGCCACACCGTTGCTCCGCGGCTTCTACTTCACGAGCGGCACCCAAGAGGGGCGCCCGATGGATCGCGTGCTCGGCGCCATGGGGCGAGCGTTCGGCTTGAAGCCGGGCGCCAGCGAAGAGGCCGCGCAGACCGGGGAATCGAAGAGCTACTTCCTCCACGACGTCTTTACGAAGGTTGTCTTTCCCGACCAAGACATCGCGTCTCGGACAGCCGCCGAGGTCCGCCGTCAGCGACTGCAACGCCTCGCGATCGCGTTGGCGGCCATCGCCGTAGCCGGCGTGATGCTCGTCCCGGCGATCCTGTCGTTCATGAACAACCGCGATCTCGTGGCCGAAACGACGCGCATTTCAAACGAAGCCGCGGACGTGCGCTGGGATCCGAAGGCGGATCCGCGGCCGGTCACCGTGAAGATCGACAAGCTCGACAAGCTGCGCAGCCACGCCGAAATGCTCGATGCGTACGAAGAAGAGGGGCCGCCCCTCTCGTACACGTGGGCCATGTACCAGGGCGACAGGCTCTACGATCCCACGATCAACCAGTACATCCGCAGCCTGGAACAGGGCTTCGTGCTGCCGACGCGCGCCCACTTGGAGGGCAAGCTGAAGGTCGCGACGGGCGCGAAGTACATCGACGATTTCAACAACCTCAAGGCGTACCTGCTGCTCGATGACCCGATTCATCTGCAAGACAACGCCGATTGGGAGGTGGGCCGCTTGACCCAAGCCTGGGCCGAGGTGCTTCGGCCGCAGACCGAGCTGTCGGACGCCGACCTGCGCGCCACGATCCTCCCGCATGTGAAGTTCTACGTGGACCTGTTGAAGCGCGCCCGAGTCAAGGGCGTCACGCGGGACGAAGCGCTCGTAGCGCGCGTGCGCGACGTGTTGTCTCGGGTCGGCGCAAACCAGAAGTACTACGACCAGTTCGTGACGGTGCTGATCGACGAAAAGTACGACGAAGCAGGCCCCGCCACGCTGGAGAACTTGAAGTACCCGCCCGTCACGCTGAGCGGCATTTTCGCCGACCGCCAAGAGGTCTTGACCAAGCTCAAGAGCCGCAAGAAAGAGCGCGAAGGGGAGTGGTTCCGCGTGGAGGGTCCCTATACCGATGTAGGCCACGAGGCGGTGCTGGTGGGCCTAGCCGAGGGCTTCGAGCGCTTGGAGCGCGAGAAGTGGGTCGTGCCTCTGACCGGCGAGGAGAAGCAGGAGGGCGACAAGATTCAACAGGCCTTGAACCGCGTGCGGCAGGACTACGACTCCGAGTACATCCGCCAATGGCAGGCGTTCTTCCGCGACATCGACGTCACGATCCCCGCGAACAACATCGAGGCCATCGACGAGTACCGCACGTTGTCCACGCCCGATTGGCCCTACCTTCGGTTGCTGCGATCGCTCGCCGATCACACGCAGTTCAAGAAGGACGACGAGGGCGGCCAAGCGACGACCGACGGCGGCATCATCGACCAGCTCAAAGAAAAGGTTCAGCGCAAGGTCCAGGCGAAGACCAGGGTCAACGTGAAGGACTTCCTGAGCGGTGGTGGCAAGGCCGAGCGGGTCGATCCGATCCCCGAGAAATTCCGCACCATGGTGGGCTTCGGCGTCGCCGACGCGCCGCCCGCGAAGGAGGGCGAGCCGCCTCCTCCGCCGCCGCAGACGGGCCTTTCGACGTACGTCGGTCTCTTGGAGCAGCTCGCGGGCGAGATGGGCAACGTCGAGGACGGCCCCCCCACCGCGGACACGGCCAAAGCGCGCGAGTCCTTCGAAGAGGCCGTGAAGACGGCGCAGGCGCTGCTCTTGAAGATGGACGAAACGGGTCAAGAGCTGATGACGCCGCTGCTCATGAACCCCCTGAAGCAAGGCTACAAAGCCCTGGTTCGCCGGGCGGGCGGCGCCGCGAGCGGTCTCTGGGAGGTCGTCGTGTGGCCCACCTACCGCGATAAAATCAAAGACCGTTACCCCTTCAATTTGGCCTCGACGCGCGACGCTTCGCTGGAGGACGCGATCGCCTTCTTCAAGCCAAGTGACGGCATCCTGTGGGGCTTCTACGGCGATAACTTGAAGGGCTTTCACTACAAGACGGGCCACGATTTCATCCCGTCGACCCACCTCGCTCCGCGTCCGCGTCCCGCGCGTCCTTTCACGCCGTTCAACGCGAACCTCTACAATTGTCTGAGACGTTCGGACGAAATCACCGCGGCGCTCTTCCCAGGGGGCACCGAGAAGCCGAAGGTCGAGTTCACCGTCAACGTGAAGACCGTGAGCCCCATCGTCAGCGATGTGATCTTCGAGGTGGACGGGCAGCGAAAGCACTACCGAAACGAGAAGGAGTTTTCGCAGGCCTTCACGTGGCCGGGCGAGAAGCCGACCGGCGCGCGTCTGCAGGTCAAGGGCGCTGGCGGTCTCGACGAAGAGATCGTGCGGACCGGACCCTGGGGCCTCTTCCGCCTGCTCGAGACCGGGACCGCGGAGGCGGTGGCCGAGAGCGACGAGGTCTTCACCGTGACCTGGCAGATGACCGCGCCGCCCGTCACGGTGACCATCGAGATCAAGCCCGCGCGGAGCGCGCACCCGTTCCCCGCGAGCTTTTTCCGCGCCACGAACTGCCCCCCGTCGATCGGCGATTCCTTCGGCAAAGGCTGAGCGAAGACCCAGCCGACAAACCGGCCCGCACGGGACACCCTTTCGTCCTCTGCGGGCCGTGGTGTATGTAAGCTGCGCTCATGTTTTGGCGGAAGAAGAAGGAACCGGCGGCTCCTCCGCAAATCGGGTGCTTCGGCAAGCTGCCAGCGACGGGGGATTTCATTCGCTGGAACGCGAGCACCGAAGAGCTCGGCGCCTTCGACAGGTGGCTCGGCAGCTCCCTCGACTTCGCTCGCAAGTCCATGGGACCAAGCTTTGATCCGGCCTATCAAACGGCCGTGGGCCTGTTCGTCTTTCGCGGTGAGCCCAAAGGCGAAGAGCCTCCCATGCGCGGGCTCGTCGGCGCTTGGGCCGCGAGCGGCGACAACGCTGGCCGCCTTTATCCGATGACCGTCTTCTGTTCGTACGACTACGGGCAAATGGTCTCCGCGGGCGGGGGGCTGCCCATCGCCGTCTGGCCGCTGTTGATGTCGGCCTACGAGCTCGTGACCACCGGCCGCGGCCTGCCCGTCGACGCGTTCGTGGGGCGCGTGCAGGCCCTCTCGGCGCCGTCGATCGACGACACCGAGGCGGCGACGCTCGGCTATCGATCGTGGCTTTCGTCTCAGACAATGCAGGCCCTGTGGGAGACCTGCTTCGGCAACGAGGCGGGACGCTATTGGGTCGTGCGCAACCTCCTCGCGGCGGTCGATCCTTTCCGCGGGCACGAGCTGCCGCGCACCGGCCTTGGAATACGCTTTCCTTTGGGGATGGGCGACGCCTATGCGGCGAGCGTGTGGATGGACATGACGCTCCGCTTTTCGCGCACCAACCGCACGCTCCCGAACGCCTTTTGGTCTCCGCAACAAACGCTGCTTTTGCACGTGGGCGTGCCGCACGTAGCGAGCTTTCGCGAGATGATCGCGCCGAGCCCGCACGCCGATCATGTGGCCGATTTGTGCGTGCCCCCTGGCGGCGACGACACCGGGGATCGCCGCATGTTGGGCCCCGAGCTCGATGCCCTCGTCGCGCGCAGCGACTTGTCCCTCGCGAGCTTCCTCGAAGGTCTCGGTTAGCCGACTTGGGTCGGCTGAAGGACCCCTAGCCCCCGGACGAGCACCATGGCCGCTGACGAAGTAATTGCGCAAGCCAAAGAGAAGGTCGCCGCTCTCCTCGAGCCCATCAACGGCGGCGTGGGCGACGACATCTCCTACGACGAGGCCTTCGAAGCGATGAAGGCCGAGGTCGAGAAGATGCAGTCCCTCGCGGGCGGCAAGCCCGATTGGGGCTCGGTGGCGTCGAGCGCCGACGAAATTCTCAGCGAGCGATCGAAGGATTTTCGTGTGGCGCTCTACTACGCCGCCGCGCGCTGCGAGCTCGACGGTTTGCAGGGCTTGCTCGAGGGCTTCGTCGTGCTCCAAGAGCTCGACGCGGCCTTTTGGGACGCCATGTACCCCGCGCTTCGCAGGCCGAAAGCCCGCGGAAACCTGGTGAGCTGGTTCTCCGATCAGTGCGCGCCGCGGGTGCTTGGCATCACGCCCACCGCGCGCGACGCCGATCACGTCAAGGCCATCGACGACCTCAGCCGCGCCATCGACGGCGACCTGCGCGACAAGCTCGGCGACGCGTACGGAGGCATGTCGTCGCTGCGCGACGCGATTCGCAACCTCGTTCGCAGCGTGCCTGCGGCACCACCACCTCCGCCGCCACCACCTCCTCCGCCACCCCCCGCGCCGGTCGCTGCGCCGGCCCCCACGCCCGTAGCTGCGGCGCCCGCGGCCCCTCCGCCGGTGGCCGCTCCCGTGGCCGTTTCCGCGCCGTCCGGCGGTGGAGGTGGCGGGGTTGGCCTGCCCGACGTCACCGACGCCGACAGTGCGTTGAGCGCGCTCGAAACGGTCGGCACATTGCTCACGCGCGTGGGCGACGCGCTGCGAACCGCTGACCCGACCAACCCCGTCGCGTACCGCGCGAGCCGTGCGGGCTACTGGATGCAGCTCGTGCGCGCGCCCGAGAACACCACCTATCTTGCGCCGCCTCCGGACTACGTGAGGAACGCCGTCGCCGAGCAGGCGGGTGCGGGAAATTGGCTCGATTTGTTGCATACGGTCGAGGGAAACATCGCCCCCGAAAATCCGTTTTGGCTCGACGCACATCGCTACGCGGCCCAGGCCCTCGCGGAGCTCGGACCGGAGTACGAAGCTGCGCGTCGCGCGGTGATTGGCGAGGTCGCGAGCGTCATGTCTCTCGCCCCCGAGCTCGCAACGCTCGCGTTCAACGACGGCACGCCCTTCGCGGATGAAGCCACGCAAGCTTGGCTCGCGAGCGAGGCCCAGGGTGGAGGCGGTGGAGGTGGGCCCGCTGCGCCTCGAAATCCCATCGACAAGGCCGTCGCCGAGGCCCGCGCGCTGCTCGAAGAAGACCTCTTCCGCGCCCTCGACAAGGTCTCCAAGGCCACCGCCTCGGCAGCCTCACCGATCGATCGTTTCCGCGGCCGGCTGGCCCTGGCGCGCCTCTGCATCGACACGCAGCAGCTCGTCATCGCTCGCGCCCAGCTCGACACGCTGGAAAAGGTGGCCGATCACCACCACCTCATCGAGTGGGATCCGGCTCTCGCCGCGGAGCTCTATGGGGCCCTCTATCAGGTTCATCACGCGCTGAATCAAGGCTACGAGGTCACGCCCGAGGCGGCGCAGCGCGAAGGCCGTATTTTCGAGGTCCTTTGCAGTCTGGACGCATCTGCGGCCATTCGCCTCGCGTCCGGTTAAAAACCACGTCGAATGGGATGGCAGGGCCCTTTGTTTTCTGGCTATGCTGCCACCCGCCGACCGCTTGGCGGTGTGTCGGCAAAACATCCCCCGGGAACAATGGCTTCCCGGTCGTAGGTTGACCCAGGGGAAAGGAGCCGCGCCCAATGTCGAAGGAACAGTCAGTCGCCCCGAAGGAACGCGTCAATATCACGTACAAGCCCGCTACGGGTAACGCGAAGGAGGAGGTCGAGCTTCCGCTCAAGCTCCTCATGCTCGGCGACTACACACAGCGCCAGGACCCGCGCCCCCTCGAAGAGCGCAAACCGATCAACGTTGACAAGGACAACTTCTCGAAGGTGATGGCCGAGCACAAGCTCGCGCTCACGTTCAATGTCAAAGACCGCCTCACCGACGCGGACGACAGCGAGCTCACCGTCAACCTCAAGTTCCGCCGCCTCGGCGACATGGAGCCCGAGGCCATTGCCAACCAAGTTCCCGAGCTGAAGAAACTTCTCGATCTTCGCGCCGCGCTCACCGCCCTGAAGGGGCCGCTCGGCAACGAGAAAGCCTTCCGAAACCGCATTCAACAGATCCTTGGGGATCCTGGTCAGCGCAATCGCCTCATCAGCGAGCTTGGCCTTAAGCCCGAGGAGGAGTGATCGATGGCCACCGAAGCGCAGAACCAAGCCGCTGGGACGCAAACCCTCGAAGGGGCGTCACTGCTCGACGAGATCCTCGCCGAGACCAAAATGACCCCCGGCGACGAGGGGTACGACATCGCGAAGAAGGGCGTTCAGGCCTTCATCTCCGAGCTCGTCAAGCCCCAGCGTGAGGGCGAGAAGGTCGACAAGGCCTTCGTTGACGCGCTCATCGCCGAGATCGACTTCAAGCTCTCTCGCCAAATCGATGAGATCTTGCACCACCCCACCTTCCAGAAGTTGGAGAGCGCGTGGCGTGGTTTGAAGTTC
>CAYLJT010000471.1:0-6949 GCA_964383995.1 uncultured Polyangiaceae bacterium | reverse complement strand
GCCAAGGCTGCGGCGAGGCACAGCTCCGCCGCGGAGGCGTCGGATAGCGCCGTCCCTAGGAAGTAGCGCCCTCCTAGCGCCTGGGAGAAGGTCGCCCAGCGGCCCGCTTCGAAGGTGCGCAGCTCGCTGAGCGCTGCGGCGTCCACTCGCCAAAGGGTCGTCGCGTCTCCGTTCGCCGACCGGGTCGTCAGGTAGAGGGTGCCGGATGCGTCCAGGGGAGGTGGGCCCTGAATGGGCGCGATGGGGAAAGAGCGGTGATCGCCCGTGGCAAGGTCGAAGAGGTCGAGCGAGGATCCGGGCGCCGAGGAGAGCGTCCAGGGCGTTACTACGAGCTCGGAGCCGTGCACCGCGAGCTGTCCGGCGGGGTTCGCGGTTAGCTCGACGGCTTGTCCGGGCGTCCCCTCCGTGGCCCACACACCGCCAGGCGCGCCAACGCCAGAGGACCACACCGAGACGCAGTAGTGGTCGCCGACGACGGCGTCGAAGGCCCGGTTCTTTTCGCCCGGCCCTGCCTCGGCCCCGATCGGAATGGCCTGTACGAGGGTGACGCTCGTGCCGTCGCTCTTCCAGACCCCCCACGTCGTGGCGTCGCCTGCGGTGAAGAAGAGCGTTTCGCCGATGGCCCTCAGGTTGTGCGGGTAGTCATCGAAGGTGTGCACGGCGCGCAGCGTCTCGCCGTCCGTCACGTACAGGGTGCCGGGCGAGGTGCCCGCTGGGGGCGGGTCGGATGCAGACAGGGGGAAGGCGACGAATGCGGCGCGGCCTGCTCCCAAGGAGACAAGGAAGCTCGGGAATGAGGCGACGGTCTTGGAGGGGTCCTCGGGGACAGGCAGCGTGGCGAGGTCAGCGAGACGCCGCACGCTCGGACCGCCTTGGGGATTGACCTCGACTTCGCCACAGCCAGTGGCCGCGACCGCGAGCGCGAACGCCAGGGCGAGCCACCGGACCCCCTGTATCGAGCGCGAAGGATCAACGTTGGTCATCGCTGAACGCAGCATACCACGGTTCCGCGCGCCGCAAGCACGCCCCTGTCCGCGTCACGCCGCGCCGGGCAGCGGGTCATCTTGCCGCTCACCGTTGGTACGCGGCGTCCACGACCGTGCGAGCTATTCCGGGAACAGACGTCGACGGTGGTTTGAAGCTGGGGCGCCGAAACTGGGGGTCAGTTCGCATAGAAGGCAGCACTACTTCCAACCATGCGCCTCCGCGCAAGCAACGATGGCTTCGTCGCCACCTTCCTCGTTGTCGCAGTAGCCCGTCTCCAGCGCGCAGGCGTGAAACCAGCAATGCTCGGCGGTCATCATCTGTTGTGTTTCGCACTCGTCCTTGCACTGCTCGACGTCGCCCGGATCGGGGTCCTCGGGGCAGGACTCGGCCCATCGATCACAGAAGTTCGTCGTGTCCACGGCCCCACCCGGGTTCGTGTCGTGGTCGTGGCTACCGCTCGACCCCCCGGTCGTCTCGTCACTACAACCTGCCAGTGCGCCCACGAGCAGCGCGCCGACGATCACAAGCCACCCTCTTTTCATGAGACCTCCTGATGCGGAAGAAGCTCAGCCACCCTCTCGCCTCCCATGGGTCCGAAGTCAACTTCTTCGCGTCCAGATCCGCACGCAGGCGTATCCGGCTTCCCGGCAGCGCACCCCGCCGAGGACGACGTGATCGGCGCGACGATTCGCGGTACCTCGTAGATCGAGCTGGACGAACGCGTCGTTCTCGCGCGTTTGCGTTGTGCGGAGTCGGGGGGTGCGGTGAGCGCGGCGGTCGCGAGCGCGAGAGCGCGACTTGTGGTGTCCGTGCCAGTCACTCCAGGAGGGATGTGAAGTCGGGGGGACGGATCGGGTCCTGACGGTCCAGCGAGCCGCGAGGGAGGTCTTTCTCCACGGCCCGAGCGAGCGCCGCGGCTTCCCTGAACGGCACGCGTTTCAGCGGGAAGCGCTCACGTTTGTCGGGCGCGCCGGGCAGCGCCTTCATGGCGAACACCGCGTGGCCGCCGCCCGCGCTGAAGAGCTGGGCGAACCAGGGTAGGCGCCAAACGGCCAGACCCGTGCGCGCTAGGCGGCAGCTTTGGGCTAGCGCGGTCCGAGACGTATCGCCCAGGGAGCGCGCTTCGCCGCGTGCGGTCTCGAAGCCCGCGGGCTTTAGGCCTCGAAGCAGGGGACTGGCTCGCTGCCACCAGGCGAGCCCGGGCACCAGGAGCGGCTCTCTGGGCGCGCCATCGAGCCAGAAAAAGAGCTCGCCGGGACCTTGAACGAAGTGCGCCAGAGGCTGCACGAAGTGGAAACGAAGGCCGTCCACGACGCCCAGGTATACCAACGCGAAGTCGGCCTGAATCGTCCCGCCCACCATGGCGCCTAGGGCCGCGAGGGCCAAGCTGCTGCCTGAAATCAGCTCCTCCTGGCGGCGCAAGGTCAAAGAGACTCCCTCCTCGGCGGCCTGGTGAATCAGGTCTCGGCCGAAGCGCTCGCGGGTGCGTGCTAGATCGCTCAAAAGGACAGATCCATGGTCAGCCCGATGGCTGCTTTCGGGCGGGGTCGAGGACGTGGCGGGGAGGGAAGGTGCATCGTTTGCCGAGTAGCTTCTCGGTCCGTGGGCGAGGGCAGGAACCGCAAGGTAATGGGCGGACGGTAGGCGTCAACTACTTTGTCGTCCAACGAAATTCTCGCGGGCTGGCGCAGCGCAGCCTTGCTTTTCTGGGCTGTTATCGAGTGTTGCCGAGTGTTATCGCGTGATATGTGGGTGCCGTTGCCGCTATGCGAGCCTGACCCCGGTGTGGGCGCGACAACACCTGGTTTCAGACCCTAGAGGACGACGCGATGAAAAAAAGAGCAAGCTTTACCGGAGCCATTGGTGCCTGGCTGACGAACGAATTGCATCCGACAGGAGCTAGCTACGGCTCACCCAACAGCAATTTCAGCTCCATCAAGCTCAACGGGATCTACGGCGGCCTCGACTACCTCAGCATCGGCTGGTTTGGTGTGGACATGAGCAACCCCTCCAGTCCTACCCTGAAGACCAGTAACGAATATCTTGCCCAGCAGGTGGCAGATGCCCGCGCACAAAACCCGGACATCATTGTGTTTGCTTTGCTGGCCTATGGCAATCAAATCACCGCCGATCTGCAAACGATCATCGACGATCCCTCCCTCTTGGCCACGTTTGCAAGCAACGTGGCGAGCTTCCTGGGCAACCACAACCTCAATGGTTTCGATATCGACTGGGAAGTCCCTACCAGTAACCTCACGCAGGCGCAATCTGCCGCCTGGCTCAACGCACTGGGTGCGGCTTTCGGGGAGACGTATTATCTGGCCGTTTCGCCGAGCTCGAATCAGGGCCTGCAGTCTATTAGGAACCTGGATGCCGCTGCGGTGAACGCCAATGTCAATGTGGTCAATCTGCAAAGCTATTGGGTCAACGACCCGAGCGTATTCATTGAGCACGGCATCCATCCTGATCTGTTAGGGTTCGGAGCCTATTTTGAAAGTAACGTAACTGCGCTCGAGGCCTCTCGGCGATACGCGGCTGGGATTGAGTACAAGGGTCAGCAGTACCCTTACCAAACCATGATCAGTTGGCGGCTTGACTCTACCAACTGGCCCTTCGAGCAAAGTCAGCAGCTCTTGTTGCGGCGATACATGACCGGCCAACCCTACGTGGTTCCGTTCGACGATGGTGCCATTCTAGGCGCCCAAGCCACACCCACGCTCATCCAAAGCATCGTCATCCGCAGCGGGGACGTCGTGGACGCCATCCAGTGTACCAATGCCAGCAGCGACGGCTCGTATGTCGTACAACTGCTGCAACACGGCGGTGATGGAGGCCAGGGGAACAATCCGATCAGCCTTCAAGGTGGCCTGACGGCCTTCAGTTATGTTATCGGTGACTGGTACGGGCAGGAGGTCGTCGCGCAGATCACGATCGCTGGCGTAAGCTATCCGGCTACGGTAAGCCCTTCCGTGTCCAACCCGCAAACGCGGCAGGTTACGGCTCCCGCCGGGCAAAGCATCATCGCCTTTAGCGGGCAGACCCAATACGTAAACCTCGCGGATGGCGGCTTCACCTGGGTGCTTTCGCAGCTCAACCCTGTTTTTGGATAACGCACCAGCCTGACCGGTCGAGGACCGGGTCCCTCGCTGGCTGCGGAAAGGACCCGAGCCTCGGCCGGAACGCATCGGCGGCTTACGCGGACGGAGCTGTGCTCAGCGTGCTCCTTACTTGGTGGCGCTCGGGGTGCACGCTGGTAGCGGCTTCGCGCTGCTCTCTTCGCCTTTGCACTCGGCGACCGTCGCGCTCGGCTTGCCGTACCACGGGCCCGGGTGCGTCGCGTCCGGCTTGCAGACGGTCTGGACGTTCTGCATCATCCCGCGATCCTCGTGGCCGAGGATGTGGCAGTGGTTGACGAACCCGCCCGTGAAGTTCTGCGGCATGTAGCGGATGACCACCTGCCCGAGGTCGGTGGGGGTCGTGGTGCTGGCGAGGGCGAGGGGCATCGTGTCGCGCCAGAAAGGATAGGGGTACTTGGTCTCGACCTTCTTGCCGGTCGTGTCCCAGGTGACCTGGCTGATGACCTGGAAGGGGTTCGTGTGGATGTGGAAGGGGTGCGGGATCGCGGACGAGTCGTTCGTGAGCGTCCACTCCTCGGCCACGCCGAGCGTCAAGGTCTCGTTGGCGCAGTCCGGGTTGTATTTCGCCCCGTCGATGAGGAAGGTGACCTTGTCGAGCGTTGCCCGGTTCGTCATGCTGTACGCCACTGTCCGCTTGACCGTGGGAGGCGCGATGTCCGCCAAAAAGTCGGGCATCGGCGGGAAGTCGGCCATCGTCGGCAGCGTCATGTTCTTCACGGCGGTGCCGACCACCTCGACCGTTATCAGGTCGCCCGTGACGGGTCCGGCCTTGAGCAGGGGGGCGCCGCGCTTGAGGCGCTCGGAGTCGGCGGCCGGCGTCTTGAAGCCCAGCGTGAACTTCGTCGCCTTGGTGGGTGCCTGGACGAGCATGTCGATCCGCATCCCTGGCGAGAGGGTGATCGTGGCGCTCTGGGACGTCGACGGCAGCGACGTCGGCTTGGGCTTGCAACTCTTCCCGCCGTCGGCGCTGAGGATCGGCTGGCAGACGTAGTTCTGCGGAGAGAACTCGACACCGTCCAGCGCGATCTGCGCGTATTTGAAGTCCGCCGGCAACGAGATGGTAAACGTCGCGCCCGCGTTCTGCGTCGCCCCGACGAAGCGCCAGCGCTGGATCTCGCCAGGCTTCATCTGGATGATCGGGTTGCCCTGGCCGTTGACGAGCGGAGCGGTAGGCGGCTCGCCTCCGGCAAGTCCGGACTGCTTCTCCTGGATCTGCTGGACGACCAGCAAGTGTTCGGTCAGGTCGTTGCCGCTGCGCTTGAAATAGGCTTCGAGCGCGTCGTCGAACTCGCCCCTCACCAGGAACGCGCCGGACAGGCCGTTCAGGACCTGGAGCGCGGTCGCACCGTGCTTGTGCGCGTGGTACCAATGCGTCCCTTCCGCCTGTTCGTAGCGGAGCGGGTCGACGTCGTAGTGGTAGGCGCCGACCCTGGTAAGGCCGTGCGCGCCGTGCGTGGCGTGATGCTTCGAGGCGTCGGCCATCCAGGGCAAGAGCTCGAGGCCCACGAAATCCTGGTGCTCCTGCGGCGAGACGTGGGAGCCGTGCATGTGGAAGTTCGTCGAGTTGTCGCCATGAAAGCAGTTCGGCGAGTCGTCCGGGTGGAAGGGCCCTTGGCCGGGCGCGGGTGGCACGGCGCCCGGCTGCGCGAGCTTCTCGAGGGTGTCGCACGCGTGGAAGTCGAGGGGCTTTCCGTTCTCGTCGGTGGACGGCATGGCGTTGATCAGCGTCATGTCGAATTTGGTGCCCACGACCTTGCCGTCCTTCGAGCCCTTACGCAGCTCGAACGTCGGTCCCGGCGAGCTCCAGAGGATGCTCGGGTCATCCAGATCAACCTTGCTGTCGAGGGAGTCGGGCAGCTTGATCGGAGCCGCATCCTTCCTCGGAAAGCCGTAGGTCCGAAGGGTCAGCTTGCGATTCTCCCACCGCGCCGGGGTGACCGGCGTCCCGTCGGCCTCTGCCGTTACGTAGTAAGGGACGCAGCGCGACTTCATCGCCACGATGAGGTTGGTCCCGACGACGCCGCCCCGGGGCCGGATCCGCGTGGGCTCCCGGAGCACGGCCTGTTTGTAGGCGGGGCAGTCCTTCTCGCCAGCGCCGAGGACGTTGAGGTTGGGGTTGTCGGTGTCGTACGTCGCGGCAAGCTTCACCAGCTCGGCGACGGGCGCGGGGCGCGGGGCGGGAGCGGCGGGCGCGGCAGAAGCAGCGGACGTGGTGGGAGGAGGAGCTGCGGTCGGCGGCGGTGGAGCCGTGGTGACGGGCTGCGGCTGTGGAGCACAGCTTGCCAGCGCTGCCACGCTCGCGACAGCAACGCAGAGCGCGCCGACCCGCGAAGGAGTACCCATCTCGAAGCCCCAACCTTGATTTCGTTTCATCCAAGCCCTCTTTTTTCGAACGTCGTTCGTTGTGGAGCGCGGGCGCAAAGAATGAGAAGCCACCGCCCGGGCTCCGGACGAAGTCAACGCTTCCTCCTTCGCGATGTCAACGACTCTGACGGCCCGCAGATCACGTTTGCGTCCAGGCCCGGATCAGCAAAGGTAAGTGTCCGCATCGACGGAGATCGAGCCCCAACCCGGGCACGCAACAGCTCCATGCCGTGCTCTCCGTCATGAATAATCCGATCCATGCCACCGAGCCGCTGGACAGTGGACATGACGTTGAGCCTGACCCCGACTACGTGCTCGCTCCGAGAGGTCGGCGAG
Organism: uncultured Polyangiaceae bacterium; assembly: GCA_964383995.1. Taxonomy (GTDB): domain Bacteria; phylum Myxococcota_A; class Polyangia; order Polyangiales; family Polyangiaceae; genus CAYLJT01. The sequence goes on along the minus strand of CAYLJT010000471.1, from coordinate 125 downwards.
GTCTGTCCGATCGCCGGCGACACGCTCAACGTCCGGCTCCCACTTCCAGCCCAGGCGGCCGAAGAACGGATCACTGTGACGGTCAAGCGTGCCACCGCTTGGGCTGATGGGGAGAGCAAGGAGCT
>CAYLJT010000470.1:0-6969 GCA_964383995.1 uncultured Polyangiaceae bacterium | reverse complement strand
CCACGAACGTGTCAGGGATTCGGTTCGGCGGAAGCGGTTGGGAGAACAACTTCTACTTTTGGTTTCACAACTTCGGCGCGGGGACGATAACGTTCTCCGATCTAGCGCAAACGATGACGTCGCAAGAGGCGGCCTACTCGTGGGCCCCGACGAGCGTCGATGCATCGAGCGGCACCCTCTACAATCCGTACTTCCAACCCCCGCCCGCGGTCAGCAGCGCGAGCGACTTCAACCAGGCGGAGCAACAGTTCCCCAGCATACCCGTCGTCAGTCGCCTCTGGTTCGCGCCCGGCTTCCTCGGCTATGCGCACGCTCACGGGCTCGCGACGACCGCCACCGTAGAGCTCGAGAGCAACGGCGTATGGACGCCGGTTCGCCAGACGTTCCTGGCGACGTACGGCGTCGAATTTTACGAGAACCGCGTTCTCGCGTTCCCCGCGCTCACCAACGTGACCGGGCTACGCTTCCGCGGCAGCCCGGACCAAGATTGGACCTTCCATCGCTTCGGTACCGTCACCGGGTATGGTGGGTACACCTGGGGCACAGGCGTCTTCGTCCTCGGCAACTGAGCGCTTGACGAGTTCCATCAGAGACTCTTGCCAATCCGAACCGTGCCCATTTCGATGGCGCTCGCCCGCACACCAACCCTTTCGGCCTCGTGTCAACGCCGGCCGTCCGGGAACCCTTGATAGGTGGGCCCGCGGGGTCTACGCTCGGCCGATGCCGCATGGAAAACCGCTGACCACGCTCGCCGCGCTCGTGTCGCTCTCGCTCGGGACGCTGCTCGGGTGCGGGGCGCGCACGCCGCTCACCCTCGGTGAGGGCAACACAGGCGGTGGCAACGCGTCAAGTGGCAGCACAGGAGGTGGCAGCACGGGAGGTGGCGACGCAGGAGGTGGCGAGGGAGCACTGCGTTGTCTCGACGCCGCACCGATCGCTTTCACCACCACCGGCGAGGTCAATCTCGCCGCCCTCGCGCCCGGGCCGTCTTGCGACGTCTTCGCCGTCGGCACCGACTTTGGTAACACAGACTTTGCCGGTCTTACCACGTCCACATCCGACTGGAACGGTATCATCGTCCATGTGCAGCGTGACGGTCTCGCAGACTGGATGATCCCCATCGCCAGTGGCGGTGACCAGAGCTGGGCGGACGGCGCGGACCAGGTCGTGGTTGACGAGGCGGGCCGCGCCTGGATCCATGGCTATGCGGGCTCGCCGCTCACGCTCGGCGGACAAACCTTGATTGGCGATTTCGTGCTCGCCGTCGACGCCAAGGGCGGCGTGCGCTGGGTCCAGCAGCTCGAATCCTACGCCTACGATCTGGCGCGCAAACCGGACGGGTCCATCGCCGTCATCGAAAAGGAAAAGGGTCTGATCGAGGTCGTGCTCGACGGCGAGTCGGGTGCGCCGCTGTCGCGACTGCCGCTCTTCGAAGGTCAGGATGTGGAGCTGCTCGACGCGGTCACGCGCAAAGCGGGCCGCGCCTTTGCGCTTTGTTTCCGCGGCACCATGCAAATAGGTAGTCTCACACTGACAGCATCGGACGACACGCTCGACGGCAACGGACAGGTCACCTGTGATCTGGCGCTCGTGGCGTTCGACGCCTCGGGCGCGCTGCGCTACGCGAAGACCTTCGAGGAGCACGGCTTCTACCCTTACCTCGCGCGCCTCGATCTGGACGGCTCAGGCAGCCTTTTTGCCGAGCTGAGCTTCTGGGGTAGCGTCGACTTCGGCCTTGGGCCGCTTGTGGCGAGCCCGATCGGCTCGGGCATGCGCGGCCTCGTGGCCACGTTCACGAGTGACGGCGATGTCCGTACGAATCAGGCCTTCGGGGCGGGAGAGCTCGTGCTCGGCACGGGCATCGTGGCAGCGCCCACCGGCGGCTTCGTGGTGAGCGGCTTGCTCTACAGCGCCGAGCTCGGCCTCGACGAAGGCAACATCGGCTCCGGGCCGAACACCTACCTGGGCTTCGACGCGCGCTTCGCGGCAGACGGCGACCTGCTCACCGCGAGCCCGCGCCCGAAGCTCGAAGCGCTCTCTGCCGCCGAGCCGGGCCTGGCGCTCTCCATCGTACGCACGCCCGACGGAGAGACGCCACGGGTGATCACCGTGGCGCGCGAGGTTATCATCCCCAATTGAGGTTGTTGGAAGATCGCCAGTAGGTCAGATGGAGCACCCCATCCTCCCGCGCCACGACCCGTGCGAAGGGTAGCGGCGGGGAGGGGAGGGCCGGGCGCCTACGCGCCCTTGTACACCAGGAGCGGCGTCAGCTTCCGTCGGACCCGCACGAGCTCGCGTTGAGCCCGCATCACCATGCTGATGTCCTTGTAGGCCGAAGGTGCCTCTTCGAGCAGGCGGTGAGCCAGGCGGTGGTCGAAGAACACGCCCTTGGTCTCTCGCTCCAGGGCTCGCAAGCTGATCCGTTTGCGCGCATCCGTGCGGCTCAGCGCGCGACCTGCTCCGTGCGCCGAAGACCGCAAGGCCAGCGGGTGAGCCCGACCTTCCACATGGAAGCTTGGACTGCCCATGGATCCTGGAACCACACCGAGCTGACCCTCGTCGAGGTGCATCGCGCCTTTCCGATGCACCCAGAGCTCCTTGCCATTGTGCACCTCGCGGCGAACGTGGTTGTGCTCGCAGGCGATGTGCGAGGTAAGGTCGGCTTCGATCCCGAACAGATCGCCGAGGATGGTCGCCACAGCGGCGACCATACGCTCGCGGCTCTTGTGCGCGTATCGCAAGGCCCAGGCGAGATCGGAAAGGTAGGCTTGCCCCTCCGAGCTCTCCGCGTCGAGCCAGGCGATGCCCGTCGGATCCCGCGTTGCGCGGGCCGAGTACCAGTCGCGGATGGTGGGCCCCATCGCGCGCGAGCCGCTGTGCACCATCAACCAGAGGTCTCCCTGCTCGTCTCTTTGCAGCTCCAGAAAGTGGTTTCCTCGTCCGAGGGTCCCCAATTCCAGACGCCCTTCGCGGCGTTTCTTGCTCTCTGCCGAAGGCGCGTGGAGCGCCCAGGCATCGAGCTCCTCAGGCAAGGGCGGAGCTTGCGCTGCGGGATGAAGCGCGCACGGCACCGCACGTTCGAGCGCCAAGAGCACCTGCGCCGCCTCCTTCGGACCCAGGTGCAGATTGGCGCCCGCTTGGAAGCGCACGGCTGCCATGCCACAACCGATGTCGCCCCCAACCGCGGCGGGTAGCAGGCGGCGCGTCGTGGCGGTGACGGTGCCGACGCACACCTCCTCCGCAAGGTGGGCATCGGGCATGACGGCTATGTGGACCACGTCCTCTGTCCGAGACAAGCGCGCGAGCGCCTCGGAGAGAGCCCGCGCAGGTGGCTCGGCGAGCCAGGTAAACATGGACGCGCTCATGGCTCGCCTTGCTCCAAAGCACCGCCTTCCAAGGCCTCGTTTGCGTCGTCCACCGCCACGCGGAAGGTGAGGGTAGGGACGCGCTTACGGTGGATGGCCTGCGCCACCTCCCCGCGAAAAGCGCCTGTAAATTTCTCCAATCGTTCCAACACCGTCCTCTCTTCTAGGCCGGCTCGGGCTTGGATCACGGCACAAAGCCGCGAAGCGTCCGGCGCAGGCTCCACGTCTACAAGCCAACAATCCTGCAAGATGTCATCGTTCAACGACGGCAAGGTGTAGCTCAACGCTTCGAGCACCTGCCGGCACAGTTGTTTCTCTTTGCGCTCCCCACGACGTGTGTCGGGAGAAGCGAAGGACCCGAAAATCGAGCTTGGATCAAGCTCGTTGGGCGAAGGCACATGCCTACGCCGACCACGATGGCTCATGAACCACTCCACGCGGGCGCCCCCGGCGACAACGCGCGCTGGGACGCCCCAAGGGCCAAACCAACAAGGGCGACCGAGGGGGGTCGGTTCCTCGCCTGCGGTCGGTCAGCCGCGAAGGGCGAGGCCGGGCACGGATACGATGGTCAACATGGCGGGCCTCCTTTGGAGCTGCAACGTACTTGGGGGCGTGCGAGGGTGTCAAACGAAAAACGGCTCGATGGTCGAAGGGGTGGGCGCGCTTGCCGGCCAGCCGCGTCCGACCAGGGCTCCGCCGCCGTCGTTTTGGTACGGCATCGGCGCGAATGGATGTACGATCCAACGTCGATGAATCTCACGCGGAAAGCTCTGCTGCTCGCGAGCGCGATCCTGTTGGTCGCCTGCGGCGACAGGGAACGCGAGCCGTATTCGTACGCTCGGTTGGCGGGAAGCGGCGGAAGCGACGCGGCAACGTCGAGCATCGTCAGCTCCACGAGCAGCGGCGACGAACGCTTTTGCGAGCCGGAGTCGGTCTTGCTCTGCGACTACGCCGGGCCCGCGGAGACGATCGGGGTCGGGCTGTGCAAACAAGGGCGCCGCGTCTGCAACGACGACGGCGGTGCTTTCAGCGAGTGCCAAGGCGAGGTCCTGCCGACCGTAGAAGACTGCGCGACCCTCGAAGACGAAGACTGCGACGGCTACCCGTACAGCGGCTGCGCGTGCACCCCAGGTGTGACCAAGCCTTGTTACGACGGACCGGCCGGGACCGAGGCCGTGGGAATTTGCGTGGGCGGCACCAAGACCTGCGGCGCGGATGGGCAATTCGGCGCGTGTGTAGGCGAGACCTTACCCACGTTGGAGTCGTGCCTCACGCTCGCCGACGACGACTGCGACGGATCCTTCAATGAAGATGGCGCGGCCTGCGTGTGCCTGCCGGGGTCGAGCGAGGCCTGCTATTCGGGCGCCCAAGGCACGGAGGGCGTGGGGCCTTGCCGCGGCGGCGTGAGGTTCTGCAACGGCGACGGCCTCGGCTACGGCCCCTGCTTCGGCGAGGTCGTGCCGCAAATCGAAGCCTGCGGGACGCCGCTCGACGACGACTGCAACGGTCTGCCGAACGACGGCTGCCCCTGTGCGGCGGGGGCGACGACGAGCTGTTATACGGGCTCCGCGGAGACGCTCAGTGTTGGAGCATGCCAGTCGGGCCTCCAGGCCTGTGGGCCGAATGGCACCTTCGACGGAGTCTGTTCGGCCGAGGTCCTGCCGCAGCCTGAAGACTGCGCGACCGCCGCAGACGAAGACTGCGACGGTCCGTCGTCGTGTGGGACGGTCGTCTCCACCGGCGAGGCGTACGCCTGCGGCATCTACCAGGACGGAACGCTGCGCTGCTGGGGCCGGAACGATCATGGTCAGTTGGGCGACGGCACGACGGTGGCTAGCGCGAGCCCCGTTGCCGTACCAGGCAGCGGGTGGATGAGCGTGAGCGCCGGTCCCTTCCATGTGTGCGCCATCCAGGTGGGCGGCCTGCTCTCCTGTTGGGGCCGGAACGATCATGGTCAGTTGGGGGACGGTACGACGACCAGCGCGAGCGCGCCTGTGCAAGTCGCAGGCAGCACCTGGGCAAGCGTGAGCGTCGGCCGCTTCCACACCTGCGCAACGACGACCTTGGGCGCGCTTCATTGTTGGGGACGCAACGACGATGGCCAGTTGGGCGACGGCAGCACGACCGAGTCGACCGTGCCTGTCGCGCTCGCGGGCTCTGGTTGGATGGGCGTCGACGCCGGAGCACGGCATACGTGCGGGACGACGTCGGACGGCTCGCTCTTCTGTTGGGGGGACAACGTGATAGGCCAGCTCGGCGACGGCACCACGACGCCCGCCTTGACGCCGAAACAGGTCAGCGGCTCGACATGGGCAAGCGTTAGCGCTGGCGTCGGCCACACCTGCGCCATCGAGAACAATGGCACCCTTTGGTGCTGGGGCGACAATGGTGAGAGCCAGCTCGGCGACGGTACCAATTCAGCCAAGAGCCTCCCAACACAGGTCGCCGGCACGGGTTGGAGCAGCGTCAGCGCGGGCGACGGCCACACCTGCGCTGCGAAGACCGACGGCAGCGCGTTCTGCTGGGGCGTGAACGACGTCGGCCAGCTCGGGAACGGCACCACCTTCAATGTGATTACCCCGCTCTTGCTCCCGGACAGTTGGACTGCCATCAGCGCGGGGGCACGCTACACATGCGGGACGAAGTCCGACGGCTCTCACTGGTGTTGGGCGGGGAGCCCGCAACTTCGACCGATCGACACGGGAAGCGTGGCCGTGATCGACCTGGCGGCGGGCAACGAGCACGCCTGTGCCCTGCGCAGCGACGGCACACTGGCATGTTGGGGGAACAACGATTATGGTCAGAACGGGGATGGCACGAAGCTGAGTCGGAGCATTGCTGCGCCGGTTCAGAGCGCGCTTTGGAGGAACGCCGACGCCGGCGGTTACCACTCCTGCGGAGTCCGCGCTGACGGTACACTCCGGTGCTGGGGCTCGAACTACTACGGACAGCTCGGAGACGGTACGACGATGTCAAGCAGCTCTCCGACGCAAGCGTCCGGCGCGACCTGGAGGAGTGTCGCCGTAGGCGAGGGCCACACGTGCGCGACACGCACCGACGACACACTCTGGTGTTGGGGGAAAAATGCTTCGGGGCAGCTCGGCGACGGCAGCGTGACTTGGGCGCTAAGCCCAGTCGCCGTTAGCGGGCTAGATTGGCGAGCGGTAACCGCGGCGGAGGACTTTACCTGCGCGACGAAGACCGACGACACGCTTTGGTGCTGGGGCGATAACCCGGTCGGTCAGCTAGGCATTGGCGGGGGATCGGATCAGCACGTCCCCACGCAGGTCGCCGGCACGACGTGGAGCGCGGTCGCGGCGTATAGCGATCACGCCTGCGCGGTGACGACCGATGGGCTCCTCTATTGCTGGGGTAGCAACACGTACGGGCAGCTCGGGGACGCAACGACCGTTTCACGCAACACGCCGACGCTCGTCGCCGGGAGCGGCTGGTCGAGTGTGAGCACTGGAATGAGCCATTCCTGCGCCACGAAGAGCGACGGAAGCCTTTTTTGCTGGGGCCGGAACAACAACGGTCAGCTCGGTATCGGGACCGTCGCAAACGTCAGCTATCCCGTGCAGCTACCAGGAACCGAATGGACCGC
>CAYLJT010000469.1:0-6984 GCA_964383995.1 uncultured Polyangiaceae bacterium | reverse complement strand
TGTTTACGGTCTATTTGGACTTGATCCCGAAGGTTACCGCGAAGGTCGAGGCGATCGTGGGGCCCGAGGTGGGGAAGGCCGCGGTCCGGGCGCAAGTGTGCGACTTGCTACGGGGGCTTCTGCCGGCGGGTACGCGCACCAACCTGGGTCTGACCGCCAATGCCAGGGCGTTGGAAGGGCTGCTCGTGAAGATGATGTCGAACCCCTTGGAAGAGGTTCGGCGGCTCGGCCACGCCATGCACAAGGCGGCCTCGACGGTGGCCCCTACGCTGCTGAAATACGCGCGGCCGAACGAGTACAGGCAGCACATGAACTCGCGGGTGACCGAGGCGCTCTCGCCGATTTATACGCCGCCGCTTGCCGATCGCTCGACCATGGTGTTGGGTCAGCCCGTCAAGCTCGTACGCTTCGACAAAGACGCGTTGCTGCGGATTTCGCTTGCGCTTGGCTATGAAGGTAGCGGTCCTTCGGTGCACACGTCCGGGCTCTCCGACGCGTTGGCGTATGCGCAGCGCACGGAGCTCGAGGCGATCGTGGCGGCGGCGGTGGCCGGACGCGGGCCGTATGACGGCGTGCCACGCGGGTTCGAGGCGTCGACGATGACCTACGAGCTGATGCTTGACTACGGTGCATACCGGGATTTGCAGCGCCATCGCTTGCTCTCGCCCGCGACCCAACGTTTGTCGGGGCGGCTCGGCTTCGATGTGCCGCGGGAGCTCGAGGACATGGGCTTTCACGACGCCTATCAGGAGGCCATGCTCGGGGCCTACGACGCGTGGGCGGCCATCGAAAAGGCTGGATTTCCGCTCGAAGCGCAATATGTGGTCCCGCTTGGTTACCGCCTGCGCACGCTCTGGACGCTCAATTTGCGGGAGCTCGTGCATGTCGTCGAGCTTCGCTCGGCGAAGCAGGGCCATGTGAGCTATCGGCGGGTGGCGCAGGCCATGTACCGTCTTGCGATCAGCGTGCATCCCTGGCTGAAGGACCTGGTGCGCGTGGATATGGGCGACTACGCCTTGGCGCGGGCCTGAGCGCCGCGGCTCGCTTCGACCATTTCGGCTGCGGCCTTGAGCGCCGAGGCGGTGACCTTGGCCCCCGCCAGCATGCGGCCGATTTCGGCGATGCGCTCTTTGCCCGCGACGGGACGGACGATGCTCTTGGTGATGCGGCCGTCGTTTTCTTTTTCGACGACGAAGTGAGCGTCGGCAAACGCGGCGATCGGCGCGAGGTGGGTGATGCAGAGCACTTGGCGGTGCTTCGCAACGTCGGCGATGGCGCGGCCGATCTTTTCGGCGACCGCGCCTCCTACACCCGCGTCGACCTCGTCGAACACATGCAGACCGCTAGGGCCGCCGTCGGCGAGCACGCGCTTTAGCGCTAGCAAGGCCCGCGAGAGCTCGCCGCCAGATGCGATGCGCCTGAGAGGTTTGGGGTCGATGCCCTTGTTCGGCGAAATCAGAAGCTCTACGCGATCGATCCCTTCGCGACCGAGACGCGCGCCATCGACGTTGAGCTCGGTCGTGTCGCCTCCGAGCGGGGCCACGTCGACGAGCACGCGCGCGCCCCCCATTCCGAGGTCGGCCAGCTCTTTGCCGATGGCGGCTCCGAGCTTGGTGGCGGCCTGCTTGCGCTTCGCGGAGAGCTTGCGCGCGTGGATGGCGGCGCGCTCCAGAAGCTCGGCGCGTTCGGCTTCTTTCTTGGCGATACGCTCGCTCATGTCGGCGAGACTTGACAATTCCTCTTCGATTCTTGCGCGGGCCGCGAGGACGGCGTCGAGCGAGCTGCCGTGCTGGCGCAGCAGGGTTTCGAGCTTGTAAATGCGCTCTTCCACTTCGCGTAGGCGCGCCGGATCGCTGTTGACGCGGTCGGCGTAACGCGAAAGCTCGCGCGCGATTTCGCGCAGCGTGGGCCACGTTTCGTTGAGGGATTGCGCCCACGGTTCCAGGGCCGGATCGATGGCGGCGGCCTGCGTCAGCTCGGAGCAAAACCGCGCGAGCGTGTCGGAGATGGCGTCCGGGCCCTCATCGAAGCGTGCCGCGATGCGCTGGGTCACCTCGGAGAGCTTCTCCGCGTGGCGGAGCCGCGAGCGCTCGGCCCGAAGCTCGTCGAACTCGCCCGGTTGAGGGTCGAGCGCGTCGATGGATTCGCGTTGAAATCGAAGAAAAGCCTCGCGCTCGGCGCGGCCGCGCTCGGCCGCGCGCAGGGCCTCGATCGCGCGCCCGATTTCCTGGAGCTCGGCCACTTGCTCGGCGAGATCGCCGCGCTCTTTTCCGAGGCGCGCGAAGCGATCGAGGTAACCAAGGTGGGTGGCTGGGTCGGTGAGCGCGACGCTCTCGTGTTGCGAGGAGACATCGGCGAGCTCGTGCGCGAGGGACGCGAGCTCCGACGCCGTACACAACCGCCCGTTGAGGTAAGCGCGGGATCGGCCCGCTGACGTAACCACGCGGCGAACCACCAGCTCGCCGTCGGCCTCGAGCCCCACAGCCTGGAGGTGCTCGCACACGACGGCCGAGGCCTTCACGTCGAAGAGCGCTTCGACCTCGGCCTCGTCGGCGCCCGGGCGCACCTGCTCGGCGCTTGCGCGCCCGCCCAACACGAGGCCGAGAGCGCCCACAACGATGGACTTTCCTGCGCCCGTCTCGCCCGTGAGCACGTTGAAGCCCGAATCGAGGCGCAGCTCGAGGGCATCCATCAGCACGAAGTTTTTGACCCGCAAAGCGACCAGCACGGCGCGGCAGGATAGGGGACGACGGGCCCTTTGGCGACGACGCGTGTGTGGGCTTTGCGTCGGGGACCCACTTCGGTAGGCTCCGCTTTCGCATGCGGCCCGGCGACGTCATCGCGGACAGGTTCGAGGTCGTCAGCTTGGCGAGCGCCGGCGGGATGGGAACCGTCTACAGCGCCCTCGACCGTTCGACGGGGGTGCGCGCCGCCGTGAAGATGCTGCACGCCTTTGGCTCCGAGTACGTGAGCCTCTTCGATCGCGAGGCGCGCGTCTTGGCCGAGCTTAGCCACCCCGGAATCGTGAGGTACATTGCCCACGGCAGCACGGCCGACGGCGACATGTACCTCGCCATGGAGTGGCTCGAAGGGGAAGACCTCGCGGAGCGCCTGCTGGGAGGCGCGCTCGGCATCGACGAAACGCTGGTGCTCGCGCAGAAGGTCTCCGAGGCCATGGCCGCCGCCCACGCGCGTGGGATCGTTCACCGCGATATCAAGCCGAGCAACCTCTTCTTGCGCGAGCGCGAGGCCGACAAAGTCAAGCTGCTCGACTTCGGCGTCGCTCGCTCACGCGCCGGAACGCGCCCCGCGACCTTGACCGGCGCGATCGTCGGCACGCCCGGCTACATCGCACCGGAGCAAGCCCTCGGCGCGAAAGAGCTCGACCCCCGCGCCGACATTTTTTCCCTGGGTTGCGTGCTCTTCGAATGCCTGACCGGCCGACCTGCGTTCGAAGGCGAGCACGTGATGGTGCTCTTGTCGCGCATTCTTCTGGGCGACGCTCCGCGCGTGCGCGAGGTGCGGGCGGACGTGCCCGAGGCGTTCGACGCCCTTGTCAGCCGCATGCTGTCGAAGGACCCGAAGTCTCGTCCCGCGGACGGCTCGGAGCTCCGCGAAGAGCTTCAAGCCGTGGAGGCGAGCTGGGGACCGAGGGCACCCTCTCTTGCGACGGCCTCCCGCGCCGCGCGGCGCGCTGGGGAGGCAGACACGCTGCCCGTAGCGATTCCGCGGCCGCACGTGGACGCCTCGGCCGACGGCACGGCGGGCGACGAAGAGGACAGCACCGTCGAGTCCGTGGTCGAGGCCGCGGTGGTCTCGACGACCCCGCAGCTCCTGGGAGAGCCCGCGCCGTTCGTCGCGCGCACCCGCGAAATTGCGGCGATCGAAGCCGCTCTGGCCCTCGCAGCCCGCGAAACGACGCCGCGCGCGATGTTCATCACCGGACCGCCCGGGATCGGGAAATCGCGGCTCTTGGCCGAAATCGCGCAGCGATTTTGGTCCCGCTCGGACGGGCCCACGGTGTGGCGCGGCAATGGCGATCCCATCGGCGCAAGCTCGCCGTTTCGCATGATCACGGGCCTCTTGCACCGAGCCCTCGGCTTGCCGCCGAAGGCACCGTCGGGAGGCCGAAAACCGCGTCTGGAGCGGCACATCTTCTCGCGCGTTCAACGCCGGATCTCGGGGCCCGAGCAGCGCCGCGTAGCCGAATTTCTAGGCGAAATCATGGGCATCCCGTTTGCGCACGGGGGCAGCGTGGCTCTGCGCGCCGCGCGCCAAGACGCGCGTTTGATGGGCGACCAAATGAAGCGCGCGTTCGAGGACTGGGTGCGGGTGGTGGCTCAGGGGCGGCCCCTCGTGATCCTGCTCGACGACGTCCAGTGGGCGGACCGGCCATCCCTCGATCTGCTCGACCTCGTGCTTCGCAACGGCGCGGGAACCCAGGTGTTGATCGTTGCGTTCGCCCAACCGGATGTGCACACGCGCCACCCCAATCTGTGGGCCGGCACGATCCCCTCGGAGGTCTCCCTCGGACGTCTTTCCACGGCGGAAAGCGAGCTCTTGGTTCGAAAGGCGCTTCACCTCGAAGGGGACGACGAGGCGTCCCGACGGAGGACGCGCGTCTTCGCGAAATTCGGGACAACGGTCGGCCCCGACGAAATCAGCTCGATCGTGCAAGGGGCGGGGGGAAACCCGCAACGCCTCGAAGAAATGCTGCGCGCGGTGGTCTTCGGGGTCGGCGACCGTGTCGATGGAGACGTCGCCGCGCGCATCGCCGCGTTGCCAAACGAAGCGCGCAGGCGTCTCGAAGCGGCAAGCGTTTTCGGCTTGGAGCACAGCGAGGACGGGGTCACGGCTGTGCTCAAGGATACGACCGACACCATCGCTCTTTCGGCGTGGGTGGGCTCTCGGCAGTGGCTCCTCGAGCTGATGCGCCAAGAGCTCATCGCCCAGACGGGCGCACCCATCGCCAAGGAGTACGCGTTTAGGCATCCGCTCGTGCGCGCTGCGGCCTACGCGTCCATTCCCAACCACGAGCGGGCCTACTTGCACAGGCGGGCTGCCGAGTGGCTGGAGCGCTCGGGGACCATCGATCCGGGCGTCATGGCCACCCACTTCGAGCGCGCGGGCGAGCCGCGAAGGGCCGCGGGCTACGCGGGGCTGGCCGCCGAACGGTCCCTCGAAGCGCACGACTACGAGGCCGTGCTCGCGTGGGTCGACCAAGGCATCCAGGACGGCGCCGAGGGGGACCTTCACGGCACCTTGATGATCCTCGCGACCGAAGCGCACAAGTGGCTCGGCGCCCACGAGCGAGCGCTCGAGAGCGCGCAGACCGCCCTGGCGACGCTCCCGCGGGGCAGCCCCCTTTGGTACAGCGCGGTGGCGGAGGTGGCCCTTGCCGCGGGAAACATCGGTAACTTGGATCGCCTGGAGCTGGCCCACACGCTCATCGCTTCGGCTCGCGCCGAGGGAGAGGCGGGGCCGGCGCTCGTCATCGCCGAGGCTCGTGTTGCGCTTCAACTGCTCTACGCGGGGCGCCACGACGCCGCCGACATGTTGCTCGGCCCCGTGGATCAGGCGCTCTCTGCGGTCGCGCAACGGGACCCCGAGGTCATGGCTTCGGTTCACCGTGTCCGCGGCTTCCGGGCCATGTTTTCCGGCGACGCGGGGACGAGCGCGGCCGAGTTCCACGCGGCGGCCCGCGCCTTCGAAACCGTCGGGGACCTGCGAAATGCCTGCATTCAGCAGGTCAACGTGGGTTACGCCACAATCGAGCTTGGCGCGTACGATCAGGCCGAGCGCGCCCTGCGCCAAGCCCTGGCCTCGGCCGAGCGCCTCGGTTTGGAGAGCCTGACGGCGTTCGCCCGTCACAACCTGGGTCTGGCCCTAGCGCGCCAGGGCCAGCTCTACGAGGCCCGGGCCATCGAAACGCAGGCCCTCGAGGCTTATGAGCGCCAGGGCGTCCGCCGCATGGCGGGGGGCTCACGCATCTACCTGGCGATGATTTTGGCCCTGGGCGGGGACGTCGTTGGCGCCGAACAGCACCTGCGTCTCGCCATCGAAGGGCTCGGCGGTCATCCGCCAGCTCGCGCGCAAGCGCTGGCCACGCTCGCCCGCGTCCTCGTGCTCGCCGGGCGCGCCGAGGAAGCCGTGGGCCCGGCGACCGAAGCGCTCGACCTCTTGGAGTCCATCGGCGGTATCGAAGAGGGCGAGTCGCTCGTGCGCCTGGAGCACGCGGTGGCCCTCAATGCGACCGGAAACCGTTTTGCGGCCCGCAAGGCCATCTTGGCCGCGCGCGATCGACTTCTCGAGCGCGCCCAGCGCATCCAAGACCCCGATTGGCGTCAGAGCTTTCTGACCCAAGTGCCGGAAAACGCGCGCACGATCACACTCGCCAAAGCTTGGGCGCCCCACGCCAGCCCGGACAGCTAAGGACGAGCGTCCGCGGTCGACAAAAGCAACACGCCCTCCAAGCCGCGAGGCTTGGAAGGCGTGCAGTAGCGAGAAGGTGTCGGGATTTCCCGCGGCCGGAAGCAAAACCGCGGGAGTCGCGGCATGTTTCAGTTGGGGCAGGGGGCCCGCGGGTCCGCGGGAGCGGCAGCCGTGCGTGTCTCGGGGGACGGGCAGGCGGCTTCGTAGGCGCTCAGCGCGGGGGCATAGACGACGATTTCGGGGAGAATCAGGCGGGTCTGGTTGGTGAGCGTCGGACCCAGATCGCCGAGGGACGAAACGGTGGCGCCAATCAGGCCGAGCCAACTGGTGAGCAGTGCGCCTAGAACAAGGTGGGTTGAGTAGGTTTTCATCGCGGGCCTCCGCTCGTCCCTAGAGCAGCCTTCGTGCCAGCGAATATGCCGCAAAAACCTTGATTTTCACGACCGCGCGGGGTGTTGCACGGTGTTGCAGTTGGTTGCACGCTCCCGAGGCGCGCTCGTGGACCGCAGGTGAATCGTTGGGCAGAACGACTGCGTCAGTCGACGCGGTAGG